>JAGHAD010000125.1 GCA_021161685.1 Thermoplasmata archaeon
AATCTGCAGATTTCAATTTAGGTATAAACTCTGAAAGTTTTCTGAAGAACCCCTCTATCTGTCTGTATGGTAGGAAAGCTATGTAGATAAAAGCAGAGAAATAGATGAACGTTTGGGGATAGACAAAGGGTCTACCAACCTTACCTTTGTTCATTTTTGCAAGCTCATCATCCCAGCTATCAAGGAAATCCAAAGATATATAAACCTCTCCCCTTCTTACTAATTTGTTGTTATACTCTTTCCAGTTCCTCCTCTGCATCTCATCCCCTCTGCGATACTGGATGCAGAGGAGGAACTTGAGAATTATTCAACACAGCATTTATGCTCAATAACTGGATATTACAAGGCAAAGACATATAAATGGAAAAACCTTTCAGAGGGCTCAAGGGAAGATAGGTATGTATAAAATGGTGAAGATGGAGGATACAATCAGGATACCTCCTTCTTTGTTTGGAGAAGATCTTCACAAGGTTATAGAAGATATTGTTCACAAGACATTTGAAGGGGCATACAAGAAGGACTATGGAGTAATTGTGGCGACAGATAATATAGAACCCGTCGGTGAAGGGGTTGTGGTTCATGGAGATGGTGCCCTTTACCAGAGAGTAAGGTTTGATGCTTTAGTATTCATGCCCGTTTTACAGGAAGTGGTTGATGCTCTCGTTTGCGAGATAGTTGAGTTTGGCGCCTTCTGTCATATTGGACCTATAGATGCTCTCGTCCACATGAGTCAAATAATGAACGACTTTATAGAAGTAGATGTTGATAACGAAAGACTAATCGGTAAAGAGACAAAAAGGGTATTAACAGTGGGAAGTAAGATAAGAGCTAGGATCGTTGCGGTTAGTATGAATGAGACATCACCTCGGGAGAGCAAGATAGGATTAACCATGCGACAGCCTGCTCTTGGCGCACACGAGTGGATAGAAGAAGAGAGGAAGAAAAAGGAGGAAAAGAAGGGGGGAGGCAAGAAATGAAAGTACTGTATGCCTGCAAAAATTGCCATCTCATTACGGAAAAGACCGAATGCCCCGTTTGTTCGATCCCAACTTCTAAGAAGTGGAAGGGATGTGTAATCATCTTTGATCCCAATCAATCGCAGATTGCCCAGAAGATGAACATAACAAAGCCGGGGATGTATGCGCTCAAAGTTAGATAAAGTAAAATACAAACTTCCTAATTACCTAAGAGAGGAACTTAGGAAACCCATAGGAATGCTATTAGATGAGAATGAACTCGTTCTAAAGGCAAAAGAGAGAAAACTTCTAGTTTCTGTTGGAGATGTGGTGACCTATACACTTTTGAGCAGAGGAATTAAACCAAAAATTGCGGTCATAGATTACAAGTTTAGAAGGAAAGAGTGCAGTGAAGAGATGAAGAAAGTTTTGCGAGGTTTTGGAGAGAAAAAAGTAAATGTTGTAAACCCTCCTTCAACCATAAGCCAAGAACTGTGGAACGCTCTGGAAAAGGCTTACTCAGATGAAAAAACCGTTTGCATTGTAGTGGATGGAGAGGAAGACATGGCTTCCTTAGCTGCTATAGCCCTGGCACCTATAGGCGGAACGGTAATATATGGTTTGCCGGATAAAGGTATTATACTTGTGGATGTCTCCCCGCATGAGAAGGATAAGGTGAAAAAGGTATTGGAAAGGTGTCGGTATGGAGATAGAAGTCCTTGACAGGAAAGAGAATCGGTTACTTAATAGGATCGAAGTAAAATTCAACGTACTCCACGAGGGAGAGAAAACACCGGAGAGGGACTTAGTAAAAGATAATCTCGCAAAACTGTTGAAAGTAAAGAAAGACTTGGTAGTAATCGATCACATAAAACCTAAGTATGGTATCCAACAGAGCGCGGGGTATGCGAAAGTGTATAAATCCATAGAAGATGCTTTGAGAATAGAGAGAGAGCATATCCTGAAAAGGAATAAGCTGAAGGAGGGAAAAGAAAATGCCGAGAGTAAGTAATTATTACAAGATAGAGAATGGAAAGCTCATTAGGCTTAAAAAGACATGCCCAAAGTGTGGTGATGGCTACTTTTTGGCTGAGCATGAAGATAGATGGAGTTGTGGAAATTGTGGGTATACGGAATTCAAAGTAAAGAAGAAATGATCCTTTGCTCGATTTTGCAACCATTTTTATAATCCAAAAAATAAAATATATATACCAATAAAGTAATGCCTTTAAGTCAAGGGGGAGCTTAAATGAGCAGAATAAGAGGGCGCCACTTTCTATCTTCAGGAATAGCTCTTTTAATCCTGCTTAGCATCGTTTCTCCAACGATTTCAGCAAAAACGAATATTCCAGAAAGATTTAAAGGCTTTAACAAGGGCGTATCATGGAAACCGGTTTTACCTTTAAAGAAGGTAACATTTGTCAATTTCGATAAAGATAGTTATCTCGATGATTACGCTTATCTAGCAGCTGTACCAACAGCCGTTTTTTATGATAAGAGCAGAGATAGATTGATCTCACATCCTTTGTTGTTCTATCAAGATCCTTATCTGGTTAAGGATGAAAAAGAAAGAACCCTAGATGCGAGAAAGGGAATAGACTACTTCATGGAAGATTGGCTCAGCTATTGCAATGGCAGAATGGATCAGATGGTTCTGATAAACGTTGACAGAGAAAAGGTAAAACAATGGCCAGCCAAAGATATCGTTGAAATAAAAGGAGAGGATCCCTATGAAATAGCTGCAAAGATAGCCTTACATGATTGGAGTTATTCAGATGAAGTTGTCGTTGCCGTAATTGATGATAACATAAAGAATCCATGTATCATCGAAAAAGGGAAATTATATGGCAGAATTCCTGCAGGATACAGCATAGATGTAGAGGAATTTGAAATGGAAGAGCCTCATATTGGAGTTGGCGGAAACTACAGGGCTTTTGAAATCGAAGAGCCTTACAAGTACGTTGTTGCCCATCTACTTCTCAGGAATGTGCTAGAAGATCTTGATCTCCAGCTATATGATGATAAACTTGGAATGACAGACGCTTCCTCCAAGTGGAATATACTTTATGGTCCTAGCGAAGTTGTAGGCTCTTACGTCTATAACTATGGAAAATGGGAAATAGGGATAACCTACATGCCTACACAGCATCTTCCAGGAAAGATGGAAAGATTGTATAAGAATGTTGATGAAGAAAAGGGATTCCTAGCAATGTTAGGCTCAAATAAGAATTTGGTAAAGATAGATGTGAAACTTTATCCAGGTGTTGATTTAGAGCTCAACAAGACCGTACCATATGGATGCAGGGACGCTGAGTTCAGATTAAAATGGAATGATCCGAACGTTGCCCTAGGTATGGTTATCCTGGATACATACGGAGCAGAAACAGCAATCTCACCAACGAAGGAAGAAATCATAGAAGGTGTAAAGAAAGGGATAACTGAAAGGGTTATCAGGCTCCATATGCTTGGAGAGACCAGAGGGGAACGCCACTATACCATATGTGTATTCTCCATGGATAATGTTACGTATCCAGTGGATTTCACAATAGAATATCACTGGCATCAGAACATATCAAGAGAAAGTGGAGACGCTCTAGCTTCAGCTTCTGAGGGATCCATCTTAGCAAGCATACTGAATGTACCCCTCCTTTACGCATCGAGGGACAAGCTCCCGGAAATCACAAAAAGCACCTTGCACAAGCTTGGGGTAAAGGAAATCCATTTCATAGATCTCGGCGGGCATTCTTCTCCGAAGATTCTGAGGGAATTAAAGAACGTGGGCAAGGTAAAGATATACAGGGATTATAAGAGGTTATATGGCACGATCAGGAAACTTACAGGTAGAAATGACGTTATCTTCTCTACAATAGATCCGTGGTCATACTACTATGCCGGTGAGCAGGTGCCAGCAGGTGAATGGAGGGGAGCTCTCTTTATAGGTCCCGCATCATATATAGCTTCTCATCATGGAGTCCCTCTACTTATAGTTGATAATCATCCCCAATTATCCCAAGCTGTCGTATGGCATCAAAAGTTCTGGGAAGATACTGCTCATATACGAGGTAGACCAAGACTCCCTTCCGTTGCTTGCATGGTACTAACTGGAAGAGCTGTTATCGATTTCTTGGAAAAATTAGGATACAATCTTCCAAAGAACAAAGAGGATCTTGAAGCAATGATAACCATTGCGGACCAATTTGAGATAGGACCTACTTGGGACAGAACCTTTGTTGGCAGATTGTTACCGGGCAGATTCTGTGGCTCTCCAGTTGATACAGCATACTGGATATCAAGAAGTATCTTTTATCCAGCCTTGATCTTCGAAAATCCAGCTACAAATCCTAGTGGCATCAAACTGATAAATGGGAGCAAAAGTATGATAAAGCCATATATAGGAAAGCTAATGAAACCATTTGGAACAGATCTTGTAATCGTAAAACCATCCAAGGAGGAGAGATTCGTCTATCCTGTCCTCCACACCTATAACTGCCATCTGTTGAACTTTAACAAGATTGCTAGAAAACACTGGGGAGGAATTTATACATGCGCAAATGGAATCATTCCATACGAAACACCATCTCCATTTTCAATAGATGTGGGTGTTACCGATAAGGTTGGAGCATACTATCCAGATATCAACCCAACGGTTGTCGCACCTATCTATGCCAGGAAGGCTGGTTATAGCAACGCATTCTCAACGAACTTCTCCGCTACCGTCGAAAACCTGAACAGGGGAGTAATAATGTGGATAGAAATCATACATGGCGGTAATACAAATAACGGCTCTTTGGGTATGTGGAATCCAGATAGTCCGTATTTACATGAACCCAATCCATGGAGAGCTTATGAAAGACCCCTTCTTGCTTTGAAGAACTTAGACGAGTTCATACAGTTTATACCAGAATACCTAGAGAGGTATGGCTCCACTTTACCCAAGGTATTGTATCTATTGTCAAGGTTTCTAACCAAACCAATAGACATAATTCTCGATATCGTCTTAGTTGATAGAGGGTGTACCGAAGAACCAGATGTTGCGGTAACCAATCCCGATATAGGAAGATTGGGTTCGATATTTGCAGTTTTCTCAGATGCTTTTCCCGTTGACATGAGGATAAAAGAATCTAAAGGATTGAGCTTAATACCAATACTTGGAAGGAGATTCAGATCGTATCACGATGGCATAGTAATAACTCCTCTCCCCGGTGGAGAAAACGTGCTGGTGAAATACAATGGCTTTGATTTTGATGATCATCTTGAAAATCTTCACTCCTGCGGTATTAACGCAGCATCATGTCTGATATCAAACACTTATCTGCATCTCGTTTTCATAAGGCATGGCTCGGTGTACCAGATCATAGATCCATGGAGTACTTCATGGTACTCTAGTCTATGGATACAGTCTATACCTAGGGATCTGGCACTTGGATATACCATTGGGCAAGCTTACGAAAGAGGGATGGCAATGGTAGGCGTGGAATATCTGGTAAATCAATGGTGGTGGGATTTAAATGAGAATGTTGTCTACTTTGGTGATCCAGATCTGAGGGTATGGACACCAAAGAATAAGTACAGCTTGGTAAATCATTGGGAAAGGGAAGACGTAAATCCATTGAGATGGGATGGAAAGAAAGATATCTATGTAGATGGCCATTACCTGTTTGGAGCAAAATTCTATCCACACGCGCACAAGCCTTTCGATATCAGGCTGATAGTAATAACTTCGATCATAATCATCGTAGCTATTCTGGTAATTTCTTTTTACTCCAGGAAGGTAAAAGGAAGAAAATCAAGGAAAGGCAAAAAGTAAATTTTTTGTAACATTTTTATAATCTTGAGATATATCAATAAAGGGGGAACTTAAATGAGCATGATAAGAAAAGCTCACTTCATATCTTCAGGGATAGCTCTTTTAATCCTGCTTAGCATCGTTTCTCCAACGATTTCAGCAAAAACGAATATTCCAGAAAGATTTAAAGGCTTTAACAAGGGCGTATCATGGAAACCGGTTTTACCTTTA
>JAGHAD010000109.1 GCA_021161685.1 Thermoplasmata archaeon
ATTCATAGGGCTCACAAGGGAGTTCTTTACATAGATGAGATCAATACCCTGAGCTTGCAATCTCAGCAACATTTGTTGACAGCGATACAGGAAAAGAAGTTTCAGATAACTGGGCAATCGGAAAGGAGTTTTGGAGCAATGGTTAAAACTGAGCCGGTTCCATGTGACTTCATTTTGGTATCTGCAGGTAACCTGGACGCTCTTCAAGGCATGCACCCGGCTCTAAGATCTAGGATTAGGGGATACGGCTATGAAGTTTATCTTAACAGCACGATGGACGATACCGACGAGAACAGGAAAAAGTTGATCAGGTTTGTTGCCCAAGAGGTTGTCAAGGATGGAAGAATACCTCATTTTGATAAGTGGGCTGTAGCCGAGGTGATTAGGGAAGCACAGAGGAGGGCTGGAAAGAAAGGAAAGCTATCACTGAGGCTTAGAGAGCTAGGTGGATTGGTTAGGGTTGCCGGAGACATAGCTAGGGAGGAAGGGGCAGAGGTTGTGACAGCTGAGCATGTGATAAGGGCAAAGAGGATAGCAAAATCCCTAGAACATCAAATAGCAGATAGGGCTATCGAAATCAGGAAAGAGTACAAATCCTTCAAAACGGAGGGGGCAGAGGTTGGCGTAGTGAATGGTCTAGCTGTTCATTCTGCGGATCCTTCCCTTTCTGAGTATGCTGGACTCGTTTTGCCAATAGTGGCTGAGGTTACTCCAGCTGGATCGAGATCCGAAGGCAGGATAATAGCGACTGGAAAACTCGGAGAAATCGCTAAAGAATCAGTACTCAACGTTTCGGCAATAATAAAGAAATACATGGGGCGAGATATCTCAAATCACGATATCCACATACAGTTCATAGGAACCTATGAAGGTGTGGAGGGAGATTCTGCAAGCATATCAGTTATAACTGCCGTCATATCTGCTTTAGAAAACGTCATGGTTAGACAGGATACAGCAATGACGGGCTCTTTAAGTATAAGAGGAACAGTCCTGCCAGTTGGAGGAGTGACAGCCAAGGTAGAGGCTGCGGCTGAGGCTGGAATAAAGAGGGTAATTATTCCAAAAGCTAATCTGAATGATGTTCTCATAGATGATAGGTACAAGGGCAAGATAGAGATAATTCCGGTGGAAACTTTAAAGGATGTTCTTGAGCATGCTTTAATTGGGGAAGGTAAGGAAGAACTGCTGAGGAAATTCTCCCAAATGAGGCCACCAAAAGTTTCTGGAAAGGTTGAACTCGAATCAGAGAAAAAACTTGTTAAGAGAGGTATCGAATGATCGTTCTTTTTATCGGAAGGTTTCAGCCATTTCATAAGGGACATCTCGAAGTCGTAAAGCTGTACGCTGGTAAGGCAGAGAAGATATTAATTGGGGTAGGATCTGCCCAGTACCATCATACTCCAGACAATCCTTTTACTTATGAAGAAAGAAGAGAGATGATAAGGAGATCGCTTGAAGCAGAGGGTATAGAGAACTTCGAGATTTACCCAATAAATGACATTCACGATTACCAGAGATGGGTCGATTACGTTACATCTTCTCTTCCAAAGTTTGATCTGGTGATTGCTAGAAATCCAACGACTTTAAAGCTGTTTGAAAATAAAGGTTATAAGGTGGAAAAGCTTCCTCTTCTTGGAGGTAAGGAGTGCAGAGGTAGCGTGATAAGAAAAAGGATGGCGGAGGGAGAGGAATGGAGACATCTCGTACCCGCGGAGGTTGCAAGATATATTGAAAAGATCGATGGATTAAGCAGAATCAGGCAGTTTTATAATTCCCTTCTCAACTAAAGCTTTCATCTCCTCCCTTGCTCTCCTTATTTTTTCCTCTGCAGATCTCTTTAATTCATCTTTCGTCAACCTTCTTCTCGCTATACCCTGCTCGATGGCTGCAAGCCCGCATGCAACCGCTTCATCTATGTAAACTTCCCACTCATCCATCCTTGGAACTATGTAATCCTCATGTATTCCTTTTTTCCTTGCACTTTCAGCCAATGATCTTCCAGCAGCTATGCACATTTCATCCGTTATCGTCTTTGCCCATACATCTAAAACACCTCTGAATATCCCCGGAAAACCTAGTGAATTGTTGATTTGATTTGGAAAGTCACTTCTCCCGGTTGCAACTATTCTTGCTCCTGCCTCCTTTGCCTCCCAGGGCCATATCTCTGGAATTGGATTTGCCATGACGAAGCAAATCGCATCCTTCTCCATAGATGAGATCCATTCCTTCTTAATTACACCTGGACCAGGTTTAGATGCCGATATTAAAACATCTGCTCCATCCATAGCTTCTTTTATACCTCCTTTTTTCCCATCCCCATTCGTGTTGTTGCATATCCACCATTTTTCTTTGAAAGTGTCCTTTTTCTTCTTGATATCCTCCCTATCCGGATGGAGAATTCCTTTCGAATCGCAAACAATAGCGTTCTCTGCCTTCAAACCGGCTTTTATTAAAACTCTTAGTATACAAACGTTCGCGGCTCCAGCACCCACCATTGCTACCTTGATATCTTCTATTTTCTTTCCAACTAATTCCAAAGCATTGAGCAGGCCCGCATAGGCTATGGTAGCTGTTCCCTGCTGATCATCGTGCCATACCGGTATTTCCATTTCTTTCCTCAGTCTTTCCAAAATGTAAAAACACTTTGGTTGTGCAATGTCTTCAAGGTTTATTCCTCCAAATGTTGGTTCCAGAGCTTTCACTATCTCGCAGAACTTATCCGGATCTTTTTCCTTTATGCATATCGGAAAGGCATCAACCCCTCCAAGGTATTTAAAAAGCAAGGCCTTCCCTTCCATAACTGGCAATCCCGCTTCTGGACCTATATCTCCTAAACCAAGAATTCTCGTCCCATCCGTCACCACTGCAACGAAATTAGATCTGTTTGTCATTTCCCAAATTTTTTCTGGATTCTCCTTTATGATCTGGCAAGGTCTGGCAACGCCTGGCGTGTACCATATTGCGAAATCGTCAAAACTCCTGATTGGTGCTTTTAAAGTAACTTCTATCTTTCCCTGATAGAAGGGATGCAATTTCTCAGCTTCCATTGCGGGCTTCTTAACTTTTTCCAGAAGTTCTTCCTTTGTGACTTTTTCCATCGGTTTTCCCCCTGGAGGTTTAAGCTCCGTTATACTATATTTTCATATAAAGCTTTGCAAAAATAGTGCTGTGTTGAATATCTGGCTGTAGGTTAAGTCTTACTCAGAAATAATCTGATTATACCTTGGATGCCTCCGACAATAAAATCCATGTGCCCATCGTTATTGAAATCACCAGTCACTACATCACCGATCGCATCTAAATGTCCTCTATATGGAGGAAGTCTACACAAAAACTTTGGAATATAGGAAGATGTATTCATTCTCTCCAAAATATATATCTCATCCTCTATGCCAAGAATGAAGTCAATTTTACCATTACCCATTGACGCCAAGGCTCCTGTTCCGGGACACTCAGATATATCACATATAATCCTGCAATTTGTAAAGCATCGAGGGGCACCCTCGTTTCTGAAGAAATATATGTGCCCTTCCTCTCCTTCAATGGAGGTGGCTGACACCACTATTAAATCTAAGCGACCGTCTCCATCAAAATCAGTGGAAATCGGTCTACTGAACGCCCCAAGATCTTTGATAATGCGTGTACTGTTGAAAGAGAGATTATCATTAAAGTATAATTCAACCTCTCCGCTATTGCTACCC
>JAGHAD010000118.1 GCA_021161685.1 Thermoplasmata archaeon
CATAAAGGATGTTGATACGATTCCAATGCCTTCTTATGACTTGCTTCCTATGGAGAAGTATCAGGCGGATGGTGTTAGGTTTGGAACCGTAATAACGAGTAGAGGCTGTCCATTCAACTGTGCATTTTGCTCTTCCTCTCTCCAATTTGGAAAAAGATGGCGTGGTCACAGCGATTCCAGGGTGATTGAAGAATTGAGATATCTTTACGAAAAATATGGGATTAGAGAAATAGAGTTTCTGGATGATACCTTTACATTGAATAGAAAAAGGGCTGTGAGAATTGCAAAGAGAATAAGAGAGGAAGGTCTCGACATCTCTTGGTCTAGCTCTTCAAGAGTTGATACGTTCACAGATGAACTTGCGCAGGCAATGAAGAAAGGCGGATGCCATACGATCTTTTTTGGCATAGAATCCGGCTCTCAGAAAACCCTGGAATTCATAGGCAAAGGAATAACTCCAGAGCAATCGATTTCCGCGGTTAAGAAAGCGAAAAAATATGAGATTCGCGCCCTCGGAGCATTCATTATCGGATTTCCAGAGGAAACAAGAGAGGATATAGAAAAAACGATAAAATTTTCAAAGAAGGTGGGAGTTGATTTTGCTCAGTTTACGATAGCTACTCCGTATCCTGGAACGAGATTGTGGAAATATGCGTTGGCAAGGAAGCTCATTTTGACATTCGACTGGAGAAAGTATACAACCTTAGATCCAGTGATGAAACTCAAAAACTTTACAACTCAGCAGATAACGAAGCTGTTTCAGAAGGCATATATATCTTTCTACCTTCGCCCACTGTATCTGATTAAGGATTTGATTTCAAGAAAGGGCTTCATTTTCAGAAGAGCGATTCCAAGAGTAATAGGTATGGCAAGATCTGTGATCGGGAGGTGATCATAATGGCAAAGATAGTCTTAACGGCAGATAGGGCTCTATTTACAGATTATCATGGCAACGATTTCTTTGGGTTTGGACTGTGCATGCCATACAGGCTCATACCAAAGATTTTGGAATATCGTCTGCTTGCGCCAAAGACACCAACTAATGGTTTAAGGGCAAAGTATGCTCCCTATGCTTTGGGTAGAGTAGAAGCTTCTTTGCTCGCTTCTGGCTTCAGCAGAGAAGATGTAATAATCACTCCACCTCACATGATAGGAAAGGCTATTGATGAAGATACCGAAATAGTTGGGGTGCATGTGCTCGATCCAAAGGGTTTAGCGCCTGTTCCATGGACTTTAAAAGCATTGAGTGGTGGAGGAACAACATGCACAGAGCTTGAGTTTGAGAAGTTAATGCATGAAATAAAGGATTTGAAGGAGAAATACAAGTTCAAGGTGATTGTGGGAGGTCCCGGTAACTGGCAGTTGAGAGGCTACGAAGATAAATATGGAATAGATGTTCTGTATGATGGTGAATGCGAGATAACATTTCCTTTGATAGTTAAGAAGATACTTGATGGCAAAGAAGTGCCAAGATATGTGCATGGAGAGTTTGCACCTGTAGATAAGATTCCATTAATAACAACTCCGAGCAGAAACGGATTGGTTCAAATCACAATAGGATGTCCAAGAAGATGTCGCTTCTGCAATCCAACTATGTGGAAATTCAGGTCTATGCCACTGGATAACATTCTGAAGGAGATCGAATTCAATTTAAAGAATGGCATAAAGAACATAAGTTTTGTTACCGAAGATGTGTTGTTGTATGGAGCCAACGGTTTGCAATTGAAATCCGATGCAGTTAAAAAAATGTTCGAATCCACGGCATCTCTCACAGAGAAATATGGAATATCAAAAAATGTTGGATTTTCTCATGTGTCGTGCGCCTCTGCATTAGTAGAAAAGGATGTTGTGAGGTATATTTCTGAAATTGAAGGATTGAGCGAAAATAACCCCGCATTTCCTCAGATAGGTTTGGAATCTGCAAGTGCAAGAATTGTAAGTAAATATTTCAGGGGAAAAGTTTATCCATACAAGCCTGAAGAGTGGCCAGATGTTTTGATTGAAGCTTCAAAGCTATTCAACGATTCATACTGGTATCCATGCTATACCTACATCATAGGATTTCCAGATGCGAACGCAGATGATTACATAGCGACCACAGAGCTAATAGATAATTTGAAGAGCGAAGGCTTCATAGGCTGGACATTTCCTTTACTTCTCATACCAATGGGAGGCTCACTAATAGAGAAAAAGAAGGAAGCGGGATTTGCATACCTCTCAAATTTACCTGAAGAGGCAATCGATTGCATGGTAGCCGGCTGGAAATTGAGCGTTTACAATTCCAGAAGGTTGGTGAGTAAATTGATGAAAGGTGGCAATCCATTAATATCAAAGATAATGCTTCGCTTGGCATTTAAGGCTATAGATGCTATGGAGGGGTGGATAGATGGTATAAGCAATGGCATCGAAATCATAAATGATGTATACAGCAAGGTTGATATCAGGAGCAATTCCGGGCTTCTCAGGACCATGCTGTGGCACAGGTAGAGATTGGTTAAGCAATTCAAGTATATTTTTAAGCTGATCCATATTCTAGCTTGATGGAATCCATTGCAGTAAAGGTTCCTCTATCAGAGGGGGAGAAAGTAAAGAAGGAATTGAAAAAGAAAGGTCTGTTCAGAACTGAGCTAAAGCCAAGAAGAGAAAGCGACTACATCTTATTTCCAGTTAAGAAAAATGTAGATGGTTTTGAAATGGTAACAGAAGATTTCTCGCAAAGAAGAGAGAATCCATCATCTTACAAGGACATGGTGGATATACCTTCTCATTTAAAGAGATTTCTCCCGACATCTTACGATATAATCGGGGATATCATTCTGATTAAGATTCCAAGAGAAATCAGATCCTATGGAAAGGAAATAGGAGAGGCTTTGCTTAAAATCCATAAAAACGTAACTTCTGTTTATCATGCAGAACCTGTAAAAGGGGAGTACAGGTTGAGAAATTTAAAGTTATTAGCTGGAGAGCCAAAAACGAGAACAAAATACAAAGAGTATGGCGTTGAATTGGAAGTGGATGTGGCTAAAGTCTTTTTTTCTCCAAGGCTGTCAAATGAGAGATACAGGATCGCAAAGCTTGTGAGAGATAATGAGGTGGTTATAGATATGTTTGCTGGATGTGCTCCATTTTCCATAGTGATAGCGAAGCATTCCAATCCAAAAATCATTTATGCCATTGATATCAACACCCATGCAATCGAACTAGCGAAAATAAATGTAAAGAAAAACAAACTACTCCATAAGGTTGAGGTAATAGAGGGAGATTCCGCAGAGATTGCGAAGGATCTTCACAGACTCGGTGTAAAGGCTGATAGGATAATAATGAAC
>JAGHAD010000078.1 GCA_021161685.1 Thermoplasmata archaeon
GAATAAAAGAATATATAAAAGTGGATAAAATGAAAATCTTGCTGATAGAGCCAAAGCTTGAGCATGGTATTGTTACCTACAAGCAGATGTACAGTCCGCTCTCGGTAATCTACGGAAACCCTTCTCTTACCTTACCAATGGTCGCTGCTGTCACTCCAAAGGGGCATGAGGTTAAGATAGTGAACGAGAACTATGAGAAGCTCGATATGAGCGAAGATTACGATCTGGTTGGAATATCTGTTTTAACTATAACCGCGTATAGAGCCTATGAGCTCGCAGACATCTATAGAGAGAAAGGGGCAAAGGTTGTTCTTGGTGGTTATCACGTATCTGCTCTGCCTCAAGAAGCGAAGGAGCATGCGGATGCGGATGTCATTGGAGAAGCTGAAAACCTATGGCCAGAAGTTGTTAGAGATGCCGAAAAAAACAAGCTCAAGCCATTTTATGTCTCGAATGAAAAACCAGATCCAGCAAAATTTCCACACCCAAGGAGAGATCTTTACTACAATTTCTTATCAGGTGCCATCCAAGCAACAAGAGGATGTCCTGTTGGTTGCGACTTTTGTCCAACATCGAGGTTGCTTGGGAAGAAGCTAAGGAAGAGACCGATAAAAGATGTTGTTGAAGAGATGAAAAGGATACCAAACAAGGTGATAATTTTCAGGGACGCCAGCCTAACCATAGATCCAGATTATTCCAAAGCTCTTTTCAAAGCGATGAGAAGGTTGGGTAAAAAATGGATAGCGAATGGGAACATAAACGTGCTATGTAGAGATGATGAATTCCTGAGATTAGCTAGGGAAGCTGGTTGCATCCAATGGTTTGTTGGTTTTGAATCCATATCAAAGGAAACATTGAAGAAAATTCACAAATTTACCAACGTCAACGTCGTTGAGAGATATGGAGAGTGTGTGAGGAAGATACAGAAATATGGTATTGGAGTGTGCGGTGGCATCATTTTTGGTTTTGATGAAGATACACCAGATGTATTTGAGGAGACTTACAAGGCTATCCAAGAATGGGGCGTCGATGCAATGGAATTCAATATCCTAACCCCTTATCCAGGAACTGCCATCTATGAAAGGTTTGAAAGGGAGGGAAGGATCTTGACCAAGGATTGGTCGAAGTACAGCCAGGCTCATGTTGTTTTCAAACCAAAGAGAATGACTCCAGAGGAACTTCAGGAAGGGTATGTGTGGATCACCAAGGAGTTTTATTCTTTCTATGAAACATTGAAGAGAATAACGAGATATTTTGGCTATGCATCTAAACATGAGAGATCCCCAGCCTTGCTTTCTATACCAACCATAAACTTCGCTTTAAGGAGTTACTACAAAAGAGAGAGGAAGAGGATAGAGCATGAGAAGGCTTCATAATTTACTGATAGAAATTTTAGAGAAAATACTCTGCAAAAGCTACTTCTTAACAAGGTTTTATACAAATCTCTTTAAAAAGATGACATTAGATGAGTTTTCAATGGTTGATCTACCAAAGGATGCAAAGATCTTGGTTATAGGTTGTGGATCCATACCTCATACCATCATTATCCTTGCCGAAAACAAGGGATGGAGATTTGTTGGTATAGACAAAGACAGGGAAGCTGTCAAAATGGCTAAGAAAGTGATTCGTTTGTTCAATTTAGAGGATAAGGTAGAAATAAGAGAAGGAGACGGGATGGATTTTAATGTTGATGGATATGATTTGATAGTTATTGCATATGGGGTTGAGCCAAAGGAAGAGATACTGAAAAGAATATGGAAAAATACTGGCAAGGGAACAAAAATTCTATACAGATCTGCATGGGAGGTAACAAATCCTCTCTATGGTAAAGAGAAAATACCAGATGTTAATATCGAGAAGGTTTTTTACAGGCGGGATCTTGTGAAGTCTCTTTTAATAGTGAAAAAATGACGGAAGGACCAACCGCAAGATTAAGGGCATTGCAGATAGAGGATGAGTTCAAGGGGAAAGAAGTTAAGGATGTTCTGGTAAGGAGCAAGAAGGTATACGTGGATCCGAAATGCATGGTTGGAAAGAGGCTCGAAAAGGCTACGAGCTTTGGAAAGAACATACTCCTTTACATTGGAAATTATTTGATAAGGGTACACCTGATGATGTACGGTAGCATAAGGTTTGAAAAGGATTACAGCAAACCTTTTAGACAGGTCAGGTTGGCTCTGTTCTTTAAGGATAAGAACCTGGTTATCTACAATGCTCCAATCGTCGAAATTGGTTTGAAGGGAGAAATAGAGGAAAAGCTAATAAGAAGCTATGGTATAGATCCTTTGACTAACTGGGATAAGGAAAAATTGAAGGAACTTCTTGTTGGAGAGAAAGAAAGGAAGATAGGAGATTTACTGCTGGACCAGAGAATCTTTAATGGAATCGGTAACATACTTAGAAATGAAATACTCTTCAGGGCAAGGGTGAATCCGGAGAGGTTGGTCAAGGATTTGAATGAAAAGGAGATAGAAGCGATAGCTGATTTTACCAAAGAGCTCTGCTACCGGTTTCTGGAATTAAAGAGAAGCGGTAAAGGAATAAAGAGCATGCTTTTGGTTTATAACAAGAAGAAATGCCCCATCTGTGGAGGGGGGCTAAAATTTTACAGACAGCAACCAAATTCGAGGAAGACATTCGTCTGTCCCAACTGTCAGATTTAAAAAATTTTATATCTTTGCAACATGGGGATGCGGAAAAGGTTCTGCATATCCCTAGTTCTCTCCCTCATAGGCTTAATTTCAATATATGTTCTTTCTCTGTATGTAAAGCCAGTAGAGATAACTTCTGATCAACTGAAAGAGTTTTATGGTAGATATGTCAGGATAGAAGGGTTGGTAAAGGAAAATTCCTTGACTGAAAGCAAGTACCAAGTTTTGACCATACTTGATGATAAGGGAAAAGAAGTTCGAGTTTTTTCTTACAAAGTCGTGAACGTTTCCATAGGTGATTTCGTGGTGGTAGAAGGTACGGTTGAAAAGTACATGGGTGAGTGGGAGATAGTTACAAATGGAAAGGTTTGGACAAAAGCGAGGTATCAGGAATAGTTTCTGTCCCTATAACAGCATGCAATTTTCCCCCCAACTCTAAAC
>JAGHAD010000002.1 GCA_021161685.1 Thermoplasmata archaeon
CGATAAGATTGTGGAAGCTCTCAGAAAGAAAAATTTGGTGGAGGTTACTCCTGAAGATGAAGAATGGAATGCCTTAAGAATAACGAGCGAAGGTGTGGATTTCATCAGGACGTCTGGTGCGATTTAATAGCGTGAAAAGCCATTTCCACAGCTTCCCTTGGAGAAGTTGCTACGTAGCAATTTTTTTCTTTTGCTATCCCCGCTTCGATTAGCTTATCTACCACTCCATCGCTTCCCTTCAGGAAAACAACGGGTTTTTCTAAAATCATAGCGAAGGAAATTTCACTCATCGTACCAGATCTTCCACATATTGCTATAATTGCATCGGCAGCATTAACTATGACGAAGTTTCTCAAATTGCCCAAACCAGTTGCTATACTAAAATCAACATATGGATTTGCTTCTTCCTTTGAATATGGAAGAATTCCTATGGTCGTTCCTCCCTCTTCCTTTGCTCCCTTACATGAAGCTTCCATGATGCCTCCTCTTCCTCCACTTAAAAGCACCGCACCTTTCCTAGCTATCTCCCTCCCAACTTCCTCCGCCTTCTTCATTATATCATGATTAAGCCTCCTGTCATCCGAATCGCTACCGCAGACTGCAATCATTGCTTGCATGAACGGACTGATGAAAAATTCAGCTTAATACTTTTCTGTTGAGGAAATCATTAAAATTTTATCTGTATTCTTCTTTGGGGAGAAAGTGAAGGTATTAGTGGTAGGTGGTGGAGCTAGGGAGCATGCGATTTGTGAGGCAGTTAAGAAAAGTAGAGATGTTGAACTTTTTTCGGTAATGCACAACAGAAATCCTGGGATATTGAAATTGGCGAAAAAAGCGAAGATAGCGAAGGAAACTGAAATCGATAAGGTTGTGGAATTTGCTTTGGAAAACGGGATAGATCTAGCCATAATAGGCCCAGAAGCGCCACTTGAGGCGGGTTTAACCGATGCTTTGATTGAAAGAGGGATTAAAGTGAGTTCACCAACGAGAAATGCGGCTAGGATAGAGACTAGTAAGGAGTGGATGAGAAAATTGATGGAAAAATACAGGATACCGGGTATAGTAAAGTATGGTGTTTTTGACGAGATTGAAGATGCAAGGGATTTCATAGATCTGTTGAATGGAGAGGTTGCCGTTAAACCAATTGGACTAACGGGTGGAAAAGGGGTAAGGGTATATGGGGATCATTTTTCAAGTGCTGAAGAGGCGGTGAGATATGCAAAAGAAGTGATAGAGAAAAAGATAGGAGGATTTCCAAAAGTTTTGATAGAGGAAAAAATGATAGGGGAAGAATTCACCCTTCAGGCATTTTCAGATGGAAAGAACATATACCCAATGCCGGCAGTTCAGGATCACAAAAGGCTCCTTCCAGGAGATAAAGGTCCAAACACTGGAGGCATGGGATCTTACTCATGTGAAGATGGATTGCTTCCATTTCTCAAGAAAAGCGACTATGAAGAAGGGTGTTTTATCCTCCAGAAAGTGATAGAAGCTTTGAACAAGGAAGGTTGTCCTTTTATTGGAACTATATATGGACAGTTTATGCTAACCGCTGAGGGGGTAAAGGTTATAGAAATAAACTCCAGGTTTGGAGATCCCGAAGCAATGAACGTGCTTCCACTGCTCAAAAGCGATTTTATGGAGATTTGCTTATCAATGGCTGAAGGTAATCTTAGCGAGAAGAAAATAGATTTCGATGAAAAGGCCACCGTTTGCAAGTATGTGGTTCCAGAAGGATATGGAACAAAAAGTATGGAAAATGTGCCGATTGAAGTGAATGAAAAAGAGATCTCCAAGGCAGGTGCCCTGCTTTACTATGCATCGGTTAACCTGAAGAATGGAAAAGTCTATACTACAAAGTCTAGATCATTGGCAATCGTTGGAATTGGAGAAAATGTCTACGAAGCTGAGAGGATTTGCGAGAAAGGTTTGGAATATGTGAGAGGAGATCACATTTTTATAAGACATGACATAGGAACTAGAGAGCTCATAGAGAGAAAAGTCAAGAGAATGAAAACCCTTAGAGGTTGAGATGCAAGAGGAAAGGGTTTTTCTTTACATTGTTGGCACCGCGGGATCTGGAAAATCTACCTTGACCCATGCATTTAGAGAATGGTTAGCCTATAAAGGATTAGACGCCATAACCGTTAATCTTGATCCCGGAGCAGAGAATCTCAAGTACTCACCAGATGTTGATATAAGGGACTGGGTGTCATTGAAAGAAGTTATGGAGGAATATGACTTGGGGCCAAATGGTGCACAAATAGTTTGCGCTGACATGATAGCTCTCAACATAGAAGAGATCAAGGAAACCATAAACTCTTTTAAGACGAATTACGTAGTAATTGATACGCCTGGGCAGATCGAGCTTTTTGTATTCAGAGAAGCTGGAAGGATAATAACCCTCTCTCTAGATCCCAACAGGTCTCTCGTCGCTTTCCTCCTCGATCCCATATTAACAAAGACCGCCTCTGATTTCGTTTCGCAGTTGCTGTTATCGATCACAACGAGATTCAGGCTTAACCTTCCCCTCATTAACATTTTGAGCAAGTGCGATCTGATCAAGGAAGATAAGTTGCTAGAGATAAAAAACTGGTCGAGCATGGATGACAATTTGTATGAAACTTTGTTGAGAGAAAGAGCATCTATATCGAGAGAGCTGAGCGAGCAGATAATGCACTTGCTGAGACATTTCGATGAAGGTTCTTCGCTTATAGCTGTTAGTAGCGAAGATTTTACTGGAATGGAAGATTTATACAATGCATTGCAAATGTGCTTCAGAGGAGGAGAAGATACTCTTAGCGATTGAGTTTCTTAACTTCCTTTTCCTTGCTCAGAAGAACAACCCTTGAATCTGGTCTTTCATCTACAAAGTAATAGCCCAAAAAGTCAGCCAACTTCGTGGCAAAATCCCTAACTTGGGAATGGAAAGGCATGTTATCTATGGTGAGCCTTTTCCTAGAATATCCCACCAAGACAAAGCCTTTTGGCTCTATGAACATCGGAGAGGCTTTCTCATCTATTTTGGCAAATTCTCTTATGTGTTCTTCCTTCATGTTCCATCCGTTTACTAAGGTATGTCTTATGACCGTTCTGGTATCGAGAGAAGGTAGTAGTTCGATCGTTTTTTGCAGTCTCTCCCATCCATTTGATATTAGGGGTCTGCAAAGTTTTTTGTAAACCTCTTTGTTTGGAGCGGTTACCGAAACGTAAAGTTGGGTTGGAAGTGTATCCAGTTTCTCAAGCACATCTGGATTTGTACCGTTCGTAACCAAAAAAGTTGTCATTCCTCTTTTATGACAAATTTCGAAGAACTCATCCAATCTTGGATAAATTGTTGGTTCTCCAGTGAGGGAGCAAGCCACATGCTTTGGTTCATTTGCCTCTTTCCATTTCTTTAAATCGCACCTCTTGTCACCTTTGAAACCCGTTATCAATTTTCTGTGTGCCTTTATGCTCTTTTCCAAGATAAATTCCGGGTCATCCGGTTCCTTAATTTCTTTCTCGGTAAATCCCTGATATCTCCAGCAAAAGAGACAAGTTTGCGTACAATGGTTTATAGCAGTAGTCATCTGCAGGCACCTATGGGTTTCTATCCCATAGAATGTCTGTTTATAACAAACCCTGTTGTAGAGTAAGCTCTGTCTCATCCAGTGGCAGAGCTTAACTCCCGAGTGATTTCCTACGATTGCATAGTGCTGTTTTTTTAGTATAGCCTTTATCTCTTCATTCATCCTTGAAACCCATCCTTAAATTGTATTTCACGCAAGCCCTTTTTATCCTTTCCTTCACATCATATCCAACTGGCTTGTAGCTTTCCATATAGAGCTTCTCATACTTATCTACACATGTGGGCAGATGCTTCCTTAAAAATTCAAAAAACCTGTCCCTGCATGTGCCTTTTAATTCCAGGTATTCATAGATTATGTAATTGGCACCGCTGGCAGCTGTAATTTTTAATATCTCTTCAACCTCTTTATCTGTCAAATTCGGAATAAAAGGCATTATGGCTATTCCGGCATTTATTCCCTCTAACCTTAGCTTCTTAACGACCTCAACCCTCTTTGGTGGTGGGGGTGCAAAAGGCTCGAGAAATTTGGATATTTTCTCATCCAGAGTCGAAATACTAATGGTAACGCTCGCTCCATCATAGGAAGAAATCAGATCCTTATCCCTGAGAACGAGATCCGATTTGGTAAGCAGATGGAAAGGTTTTCCTTTCTCTATAAGTTTGGAGATTATTTTTCTAGTTAACCCTATCTTTTTCTCTATTCTTTGATATGGATCGCAAGCTGAACCCAGAACGATCAAGCCATCCACACCATCTAGCTCTCTCTCAATAAGATCCATTGCATTTGACTTGATAAAAACGGTATCCTCGGCTGCATCACAGTATATACAGCCCATATCGCATTTCTGGTATGGATCTATTATGAATTTACCGGAAAACAGCCTATCTTCTCCAACTATTCTCTCCACTATTGATTTAAATCTAACCCACCTGTATTTCACTCACATCTCCTCTAGAGCCTTTATGCCCAAAAGTTGTAGTCCATTTCTTAAGGTTATTCTCGTGCAATCCACCAGAGCTAGCCTTGCCCTTTTTAGATTTTCGTCCCCAGCCCTTAACACCGGGCAATCTCTGTAAAATTGATTGAACTGCGATGCAACATCAAATAAATAGTTGGCGACGAGGTTTGGTCTGTTACTTTCGCAAGCATCATTTACCACTTCCGGAAATCCTGCAAGTAGTTTAATTAACTTGATTTCTTGTTCATGTTCAAGCAAGGTCGCATCAATTTCCTCTTCCCTTTCTATTTTCTCCTTCCTCAGTATACTACATGCTCTCGCATGCGCATACTGTATAAATGGAGCTGAATTTCCTTCAAAATTTAAGGCATCTTCCCACTTAAAAACTATGTCCTTTTCCGGTTGTATCCTTATTATATTATACCTTACGCAACCCGTCGCCACCGCTTCTGCTATTTTCTTCAGCCTCTCATCGCTTAGATCTACCCTTCTCTTTCTAACCTCTTCATATGCCCTTTCCATAGCTTCATCGATCAAATCGTCTAGATACACCACTCTCCCTTTCCTCGTTGACATCTTTCCCCCTGGTAAAGTTATGAAAGAGTAAAAAACGACCTTTGGAAGGACTTTAGCTCCCAAAATCTTTAGAGCTATTTCCACCTGTTTTGCTTCAAGTTTATGATCTTCCCCCAGAACATTAATGAGCATATCCGCTCTTTCCGCCTTCCACAAATGATATGCTATATCTCTCGTTGCATAAAGGGTTGTTCCATCGCTCCTTACGAAGTAAAACCTTTTATCTCCTATTCCAAATGGCTTCATATCTATGTACCACGCTCCATTCTCCTTTCTAGCATAACCAGATTTTATCAATGCTTCCACCACCTTCGCAACGCTACCATTCTTTACAAAGGTAGACTCCACCACAAATCTATCGAAACGTATATCCAGCCTTTCTAGACTCTGTTTTATTCCATCAAGAACCTTCATGTAGGCTTTTTCAATCATCTTTAGAATCTCTTCATTTCCCCCTTCACATTCCTTTACGATTTTAGAAATCTCTCTGTTGACCTCTTCTTTTTCTTGCATCAGCTGATACGCTTTCTGATAGAATCTTACAAAGTAATGATCCGGCTTATCCCTAGAAGGAGGTGTTAGTGTAGCTGGATCTATGTTCTTGATGCCCCATGCTAGGGCTGCAACCTGCTTACCCATATCGTCTACATAAAACTGCACCTCAACATCATAGCCCGCAAACCTGTATATCCTAACCAATGTATCTCCAAGTATGGGATTTCTAGCCCTCCCAACGTGCAATGGGCCAGTTGGATTCGCTGAGGTATGTTCTATTATCACTTTCTTGTGCTTCTTTTCTAAAGAGCCATAACTTTCATCGAGTTTCTTTATAATGTCTATTGTCGCTTGTGCCAGTCTTTTCTCGTTCACAAAGAAATTCACATAGCCATTCTCAGATACCACTTTACTGATCCACTTGCTTTCTTTAAACCTTGAAGCGATCTCATCAGCTATTTTTTCTGGAGGTTTTTTAAGTAACTTTGAAAATGGAAAACATGCAAACGACAGATCTCCTTTTCCAGCCGGAGGCGTCTCTATTTTTACTTCTCCCTCGCATCCCAGCTCTCTAAGAGATGCTCTGATGAAGTTCTTGACCTCTTCCTTGAACAACTCGAAAGGATATTTCATTGAGTGGAAATTGTTCTTAGATTTAAAAATCGTTACCTTAAAGTACAAACAGTTTTCTCAAGTATTGATGCGAAGAATATTTGTTCCACTGGTTTTGGTGATCTTTGCCGTATCTGCTTCAGGCTGTCTAAGTCTAAGAGAAGCGTATGTGCCAGATTATATCCTAAAAAATGGATGGAGAGAAAATACTGAAAAGGAAGAGAGAGGAACTGGTCTCTTTGGTTTTGAAAAGTGGTCTATCAAAGTTTATGAGAAGAGTGATGTTGCTTGGCTAACTATCACCACGCTGAAAACCCTTTTCTTATATGAGAAGAAAAAACTCTTAGATATGGTTGTAAAGAGCATTGAAAGGGAATGTAAAGACAAGGAAATACAACTAGAAGAAGTTGGAGGTGGCTCGAGGGAATTGATGAACGGTCATAAAAGCAAATTTGTGCTATTCAATGGAACAGATGGTGAAAATAGATACAAAATAATAGGAGAAGTTTGGGCTTGTGCTCAATCTGGAACTTCCATCATGTGCATAGGGATGGCAAAGGTTTCGGAGATAGAAGGTTTGGTAGCATGGAAAGAATTAGTTAGAGATCCCAACGGTAGTATTGAAGGGCTAAAGGGAGAAGGTCTTATTTACTGCGCTAAATGTCACTGAGCTCTGCCTTAATCAGACCTTTTCCCTCCTTGCATTCTATTGGCTCTAGCAATTTTATAACCTTATACTCCTTATCCTCCAGAATGGCAGGATTGTGACAAAGCTCATAATATTTGCAATCAAGATGTGCGCAGTTTGGTGACTTGATTTTTATCTTTGCATTTTTCCTAGTTCCCTTTCTCACCGCCGCAATTAATGGAAGTTCATCCACCTCAACCACTCTAACCCCATCCTCATGCACATTACAGTCATGCCTTTTCTCTCTAACGTTCAATATCTTGTATCTTCTGCCCTTCTTCAGATTAAAACAAACCGTTTTCAACTTACAATTCTTGCACTCTGGATGCGGACCTAGATAGATGAACTCCATCCCTTCTTTTGCCATCTTTTCTCCCACGAGTGTAACGAGTGTCATCAGATCACCCCAGTTTCCTTTGCAACCTTTTTAGCAGCCTCTTTGGTCAGACCACTTTCTCCAAGGATTGTATACCTATCGGGTCTTATTGTATGAGCGGTTGTAAGAGCTTGTATTATTTTCTTTTTTGAAATGCCCAACTCCTTTGCAGTCGTTGGGGCTCCTATTTTTGATAGCGCTTCCTTTATCTCTTCCCAGTCCCCTCCATGGAGATACATCATCATTATGGCACCAACCCCACATTGCTCTCCATGCATGGCTTTTCCGGGAGCAATTCTGTCAAGTACGTGAGAAAACATGTGTTCCGCCCCAGATGCAGGTCTAGAACTTCCTGCAACACACATCGCCACACCAGAAACTATCATTCCCTTTACCGCCAGCCAGACTGCTTCTTCTGAATTTGGTCTTATTATATCTGCATTTTCAACTAGAAGAGTTGCTGCCGTTTTTGATAGAGAAGCTGCGTAACTACTAAATTCTTCGTTTTTAAGCCTATGGGCGAGCTCCCAATCCTTCAGAGCGGAGAGATTGGAAATGACGTCGGCACATCCTGAGGCAAGCATCCTGTAAGGTGCACTTTTGATAACAGAAGTATCCGCCACTACAGCCAAGGGTGAAATAGCCTTTTCCGAGGAAGGTCCATTAGGTGTTTTTATAGATGCTTGCGGTGAAGCAATACCATCATGAGAAGCAGCGGTTGGAATACTTATGAAATCTATACCTGTTTTGTACGCAGATAGTTTCGAAACATCTATCACGCTACCGCCGCCTACCCCAAGAACGAAATTTATGGAATCATTTTCTATAATTTTAATCACCCTGTTCACCTCTTTCAGAGTTGGAGAGTTGATTATAACTTCCTTAACGTTGTAATCCTCCTGCCTCAATAACTTTGCCACTCTGTTGCCCAATATCTTCTTGGTATTCTTATCCGCAACCACCAATGCGTTTCCCTCAACGAGCCTGTTACATAGATCTGTTAAATGCTCTATTGCGTTGTGTCCAACTATAATATCTCTTGGAACAACCATTTTTTTGAATTTTTGAAATCTACCCATGTGTTGGAAGATAATTGAGAACCTTAATATATTATTTTTTCCTTTCCTCGGTAGTGAAAAGGGTAGATATCACTATACTGATATCTATTTCCATTTCTCTATCCCTCTTTTTGATCCTCTACATTCTCTTCCCCGATGTCGTTTATTCTCAATTTATATGGAAGTTCTTTTGGGGACCAGTCGTAGCGGATGCCGTAGGTCATGAAGTGAGCTATAAAGGAGTTGTCGCTAGAGAGGGATATACCCTCGTCTCTGAAGTTGTATATGGGATGATTGCTTTGGTGTGCATCTACTACATGTATAGGTTTCTAAAGCTATTAAAACTAAGTATAGACTGGAAATTCTGCCTGTCCTTGCTTCCTTTTATTCTCTTTGGTTCGATCACAAGGGTTTTAGAAGATGCTTACTTCTTTAAGATACCTCTTTCATACTGGTTCATCAGCCCTTTGATATACATACAAATAGCTCTCTACGTAGTTTTTCTCCTTGTCCTATCAAAGGCAGCAGAGAAAATTAAAAAGGCGGTACCCAAAGCGATCTTCCTTCTCACTCTTCCAACTGGATATTCAATATCATGGTTTTTCATAAAAGATTTCATTCTTTTTGATCTACATCCGTTGGTTGCATTTGTCATATCTTTTGCCATCCTTCCCGCTTACCTGCCTAGGATACGTAAAGTGGGTTTTGATGCAAAAGAGTTTCTCTTCTTCTCTGGCTTGATTTTATTATCATTTTCGATCTATCCAATAACACATTGGAATCCAAGCAAGGTGAGACTGGATTTCTTTTCTCTTAATCTGGGCTTGGTATCCGTCATCGTTCTAACTTTAGCCTTAGGATGCAAGTTAAAAGAGAGATTGAAAGTTTTTTCACAACCCTTTAACGTTTCCATGGTTTTCGCTCATCTTTTAGATGGAACAACGAGCTACTTGAGCATATATGATCCTTTCAATCTAGGTTTGCCACTCTACGGGGAAAAGCATCCAGTACCTTCCTATCTAATGGGAATATCCGGAGGCGTGCTGTATCCAGTTATCAAGTTAGTGCTTATTGTGCTTGTAATTTACATCTTGGATATTCTCTATGCAAAGGAGCTGGAAAGGCGTGGGGATATAGTGAACATTCTTAAAATAGCGATCATCATACTTGGACTTGCCCCCGGAACAAGAGACCTAATGAGAGTAACCCTAGGTACTTAAAGTTAAATATTAAATACTCCCTTTCCTTTTTCCTGCCATGGCGCTGTGGCAGGGCAGATCTAGGAGAGCAATAACCGGTAAGATACTAAGGCCTTATAGGAAAAAGAGAAAGTACGAGATGGGAGGAGAACACCTTTTCACAACTATTGGAGAAAAGAGGACAAAGATGGTTAGAACGAGAGGAGGTAACCAAAAAGTAAAGCTTCTATCAACAAATGTTGCGTACGTGACTGACAAAAAAACTGGAAAAACGACCAAGACCGAGATCCTTAGCGTCGTCGAGAATCCTGCAAATCCCCACTATGTAAGGAGAAATATAATAACGAAAGGAGCGATTATCGAAACAAAACTTGGCAAAGCAAAGGTAACTTCCAGGCCTGGACAGCATGGAGAGATATTTGCTGTTTTAGTTGAATAATATGGTCGGAAGAAGAGATGGTAAGTATGTGATATGGCCATTGTATTTCGATGCCAGCTTATCTAGAAGGGAAGGGAGGAGGGTTCCAAAGAAACTAGCTGTAGAAAAACCGTCAGTTGATGATATTCTAAGAGCTTCAAGAGAACTTGGTCTGAATCCAGTCCTAGAGAAGGATGCAAGGCATCCGTCAAGATACTGGGAGAAAATGGGCAGGGTATTGGTTGATAAGAAAGGATCGAAAACTATTTTAATCAAAAAAATAGCAAAACTTTTAAATGAAACTAAAATTTCAACTCAAGCTTAAAAAATTAATTTAGTTAATCTACCAAGTTAAATAGTAAATTATGCATTATAACTCTCATTTTGATAGACACAGTCTATCATGCCCTAACCACTTTTGTAGAGATAGACAATATCTAGCAAGCATAATCCTTTTATCATAGCTTCTGTAATTGAGATGGGAATGGGAGGGGATGAAAAAATCATTAGGGCAGCCCTTTATGCAAGGGTATCAACAGAGGATCAGGCAAAAGAAGGCTTCTCCCTAGATGCTCAAATTGAAAAGTTGAGGTCTTATTGTAAAGCGAGGGGTTGGAAAATAGCTGGAGAATACGTTGATGATGGCTACTCAGGGAGAAATACCAACAGGCCGGCTTATCAAAAAATGATGAAAGAAATGGAGAAATGGGATGTTTTGCTCGTAGTGAAAATGGACAGGATACACAGAAACTCCAAAAATTTCATGGTTATGATGGAGCAACTAAGGAATCATGGCAAGGAATTTGTATCGATGACGGAATCCCTAGATACATCAACATCGATGGGACGATTTGTTATGGATATTATTCAGAGAATCGCACAGCTTGAATCGGAGCAGATAGGGGAAAGGGTTTATGTAGGGATGGAACAGAAAGCTAAAATGGGTGGAGGGATACTTGGGTTCAACATTCCATATGGATATGATTACAAGGATGGTAAATTGTTAGTCAATGACAAGGAGGCTTCAGTTGTTAAGAGAATTTTTAAAATGTACCTGGAAGGATTTAGCATGAAAAGGATAGCTGACATCCTTAATTCTGAAGGGATACCAACCAAGCATGGAAAAGAGTGGGGTACCCAAACCATTGCTTCTATACTAAAAAATCCTCTTTACTGTGGCTTCCTTAGATGGGAGAAGTACGTAAATAAAGGGGAGCATCAGGCCTTGATAGATGTGGATACCTTCAATAAAGTGCAGGAAACGATAAAAAATAAAAGTAGAAGACCTTCCAAAATCGTCATGATAAGAAATGAGCGAAAATGAAGCTAGACTCAAGGAAGAAGTCTTTAAGAGAGCAAGGTATAGGTGTGAGAGATGTTGGTCTAGAGAGAATCTTAAGATGTACAAAATCGATCCAAAAGGGAAAGATATACCTGAGAATTATTCGGTTTTGTGCGGTAGTTGTTATAGCAAGGCTCCAAGAAATCCATTCATATTTAAAGAGTTCTTTCTTAGATTCTCTTCTCCAAAGGAAGCTATGGAATTTTACGATGCCGATAGCGAGGAAGAGGCTTTGAAAAAATTTTGCAAGGAGCGTGGCATAGATTTCAAAAAGATACAGATTGAAGAAAGAAAATTGATGCGTTCCGAAGCCATTAAAAAAGGTATGGAAAGGTGTGCAGAAATTAGAGGACACGCCGGTTTCAATATCCCTTATGGATACAATTACAAAGACGGGAAGCTCTCGATAAATGAGGAGGAGGCAAAGGTTGTTAAGGATATTTACTCATGGTATTTGTCAGGGAAAAGTATGCAAGATATAGCTGAAATGCTCAATTCTGCCAAAATTCCAACGAAAAGAGGGGGGATCTGGGCAAAAAAGACAATTTCCGGCATTCTGAAAAATCCGATGTACTGCGGGTACTTTAGAAGGGAGGGGAAGATAACGAGATTTCATGGATTGAAAATTGTTGATACCGATACGTTCAAAAAGGTTCAGGAAAAACTAAAGGAACAAGGGGGAAAGCCTTTCGAGCTCCCTTTATAAATCTGTCAATTTCGGTAGACCGATTTTGACAATAATAACCGAAGGTAACTTCAAGAGAAAACTTTTAATTTTCTTTTCGAAAGGAATAAAAAATGTCCCCAACTGGTTTTTGATCAGTTTCTCAGGCGTGGTTACAAGCATTTCTGCAGATGTTCAAGGCTTAAAGGCGAGAAATAGATGGCTTGCTAGACATTGACTATCAATCAAAACTCGGTTAAAGATTTTAATATACACTTC
>JAGHAD010000084.1 GCA_021161685.1 Thermoplasmata archaeon
ACTTTTACTATAACTGTGAACAAGCCATCTCCACTATTACTTTTTATCCATACTGGACAGCTATAATTGCCCTCTGGAAGGCCGGTTGTATCTATATCAACCTTTATTTTATCCCTCTCTCCACCCGAGTAACCACTCGTAGGATGAACCTCAACCCAGCTGCAGTTTTCATGTAGCGTATACGTTATGCTCCCGACACATCCACAACAAGCCCATATCTCGAAACTGGTGGAATCCCTTTCTCCAGGGCGTTTGTAGCCAAAATCATATGATCTGGGATAGTAGCACAGATTTTCGGAAAGTGATGCTACAAGCGGCATGCAACTTGTTGCGAATAGTAATGTAAAGATTATAAGCGTTCCAAACGTTTTCATATCCAAGCAAAAATAAAAACGCAATAATACTTAAAATTTTCTTGGAAAATAATATTGAGTAAACAGGAGTAAGCAGAGCGCCTCTAGCAACATAAAGTTTAAGAGTTTCCTTTCGATTAGTTGACTTGGATGGGATGCAGCAAAGGTTCAGTACGAGGATAAAGCTTGATTACATACAAGATTTTGAAATGATGCTCAGGAGCATGGATCTAGAAAGGGCTAGAGAAGCATCTACTTACTATACCATACTGGTGATGGAAAATCCGAGAGAATTTTCAGATTTTCTAAGGATAAGCGAGGATCTAGTTGGGATTTCAAGAAGGCCTTTGGAAGCGGGTAGAAAATCTCTTCTTGAAAGTGGTCTGATAGCAAAAGTATTGTTTTCCGAACCAGTAGAAAACTTTGGAAGGGAGAGATATTTGCCGGTTAATCCCAGGATAATATGGGAAGAGACGAAGGAGGAAATTAAACCAATGGTGAGCGAAGAAGCTTTTGAGGCGATGGAGAGTAACATGGAGGAGATAACAAGAGCTTATCACGAGAACTTTAAAACACATGGAATAAAATTATCTAGGAAGGGGAAAGTTACCTTAAGGTACAGTGGCAAATGGATATACTATGCTCTTCTTAGCAATTGCTATAGAAGAAGTTCTCACCTGAGGTTGCAGTTGAGTGGAGAAGAACTTTCAGAGAAAGGATTGGTTGCATGCATAAGACGGCTTCTAGAATTGAATGAAAAAATACGGCTGCTCATGGACGGCGAAAGAAACCTAGATAATATCAAGAAATTGAAGGATGAATTTGGAAGAAGACTAGAGGTAAGGTTGTTTCCAAGTGAAACCTTGATGAAAAGCTGTGTGTTTGGAAAAGAATTTGCCATAGCGAGCATGAAGATCTTATCAGAAGATCCAGTGCCTTTCTACGTTGGAACCGCATACGTTGATATGAATGAAGTAGAAAAATTGAGCAAGGAATTTGATGGCATGTGGGAGCTAAGCAGACCGGTCTGATTTTTCCACGTTTTCTTCTAGTGCAAAAGTAAGCCCTATCAAAGCGGATGCGGCGGCAAGATCGGTAGATATGGTAACGCCTGGACAAAGGTCAACGACCATGTCGGCAAACCTGTATATTCCCGATGGTATCCCCCTCCTCGCTCCTATGAGGAAGCTTGTTCTTTTATTTTTGATGACTCTATAGGCAAGTTCACTAGATACTTCTGTCAACGTCTTGCCTTCTGGTTCGAAAACCACTATGGGTTCATCAGACCTTTCCCTGACTAACTCATAAAGATTTTGAACATTAACTTCGACCTCTCTAGGTTTAAAAGGATAAACCCTTTTTTGAATGCAGTAGCGTGAATTTATACCAACGAATACACCATCTAAGAAGGCATTCAATTCCTTACCATTAACCTTTCCTACTGGAGCTATAACGAGCTCTCCCACCTCAAATGTCTGAGCTTCCCTGCCAATCCTTGATCCCATCTCCCTAGCAACTTCTACGCTCCCGAGATAGGGCATCTGAACAAGGCTTATCTTTTCAAAGTAATTCCTCACCAAAAACTTCTTTTTCTTCTTTGGAAAATCCTTGCCGTCAGCCAAGCCAATATATGCATGCTCATTCATTATTTCCACAAAAATGACTTTTTCTGGAAAATCGAGGTTGACTTGGAGGTTTGTTCTTTCCTTAATAACCGCACCCACCAAGATGTTAATATCCATGCTTGAAAAAGCATGTTTTCCTCTCCTTGTCGTTTTGACCGCAAACGACTTTGCATCCTTAAGCTTCTCCAGTAAGGAGATGGATGCGCTCTTTATCGCTTCTGGATCAGCCCTAGTGTATGCGCTCACCAAAAAAACCTTTTCAGCTTCGGGCACTTCGTGTTTGATCTTTTCATAAATTTCTGGATGACGAGCTATGGCTAAAACTAATCCGGTATAATTCAAAGGCTTTGGTAGGACATTGATATTTGGAAATTTATCCTTTAGAATTTCGGCTACTACTTTTTCGTACCCCTCGAGGGTCTTTACGATCAGGTTTGCTTTTTTGAAATCAAATTCCATTGAAGGGATGCTCCCGCCGGGATTTGAACCCGGGTCCACGGCTCGAGAGGCCGTTATGATTGGCCGGACTACACCACGGGAGCTCAGCCGAGGGAAACTACCTTTAATACACTTATCTGTTCGTCCTTATTTACTTTATCGTTTACCGGTACGGGATCTTTCCCCTTGAAGACTATGACGGTATCTGGCTTTATACCTAAATCTCGCAAGATTTCTATGATCTTTCCCTCCTTTTCGCTTTCTATGATCTTTCCATCTGGTAACACTTTTATCCTTACCACGATCGATACTCTAATAAGAAATGACTTGATTAATTTATTGGGAGCTGGGGTAGCCTAGCCAGGCCAAGGCGGTGGCCTCGAGAGCCACTGGTGCGTAAGCACCGCAAGGGTTCAAATCCCTTCCCCAGCGCTATTTCATCGCTATCCTTAAATAACCACTGTTGATTACGTTAGGGGTAGAAGGAAAATGACGACCGCTTACGATGTACCGGCAGACCTGCTGATAAAGAAAATAGCTGAGAAGTTCAAAAAGGAAAACATAATCACCCCTCCAGACTGGAGTAGGTACGTTAAAACGGGCTCTCATGCAGAAAATCCCCCCCTCGATCCTGACTGGTGGTATATAAGGAGTGCATCTGTACTTAGGAAGATTTACATGAAAAAGAGGATAGGTATTGAAAGGTTAAGGGCTGAATATGGTGGAAAGGAAGATAGGGGTTCCAAACCTTATAGGGCGGTTAAGGGTAGTGGAGCGATAATAAGGAAAATACTCCAACAGCTCGAGGAGGCGGGTTACGTTACTAAGATAAAAGGTATGGGAAGGGTCCTGACTCCAAAGGGACAATCATTTGTTGATAACACCGCACACGAAGTTATGCAAGAACTGGTTGAGAAATATCCTGAACTTAAGAAATATTGAAGTATGGAAGAAAATAATGAAATTGAAGAAATAAAAAAGAAGAAACTCGAACAGTTAAGGCAACAGATAGCAATTAGACAGGCTCAAGAAGCGATTGAGGAGGAGGAAAAGATAGAAGAAGAGAAGAAAAGGTTACTGAGCTATATACTAACCTCCGAGGCAAGGCAGAGGCTTGCAAGGATAAAAATGGCACGACCGGAATTTGCGCGATTGATAGAAGATCAATTGATACTGCTAATGCAGAGCGGAAAAATAAAACAAAAAATAGGAGATGAGGAATTGAAAAGAATACTTGCACAGATCGCAAGCAGAAAAAGAGAGACAAAGATCAGGAGGAGTGGGTTAGAATGACGAGAAATAAACCTTTGGCGAGAAAGCTCAGACTGCTAAAGGCTATGAAAAGTAACAGAAGGGTTCCCGCATGGGTTATGATAAGAACGAACAGGCGTTTCCTCCGGCATCCAAAGGTGAGAAATTGGAGAAGGAGTAAATTGAAGAAGTGATCGCTATGGCGGAAAAAGAAATGGAAAGGATATACGTCGTTCCTCTTCGAAAAGTTAAGCATACCCCATCATCCAAAGCTGCCCAGAGAGCCGTAAATGCAGTTAGAAATTTCATAAAGAAACACATGAAAGTGGAAGAGGACAATGTGTGGATAGATTCATCTGTCAACGAAGCTCTTTGGGCAAGGGGGAAATACAAGATACCAAGCAAAATAAGGGTAAGGGCTGTCAAGTTTGACGATGGAGTTGTAGAGGTTTCTCTGCCAGAGGTTGGATTTAAATCGCTCAGGGAAGAACTCAAGGCTATAAAAGCTGAAAAGAAACCTATCCTGAAAGCTAAAGAGGAGAAGGAAGAGAAAGTGGAGGAAAGAAAGGAAGAGGAAAAGGAAGAGGAAGAGAGTGTAGAGAAAGAGGAAAAGGTGACGGAAGAAGAGCAAGAGAAAGGGACAGAGAGTTAGTCATGTTTGAACAAATGGAATTCGATAGAAACCCTCACGTTGGCATCTATGGAAAAGCAAACGACTCGAATGTTTTCCTCAGAAAGAACCTTCCCAAGAAGATAAGGAACAAAATCGCCAAGGTTCTTAATGCTCGAGTAGTAGAAATTAACATTGCAGAAAGCTCTATAGTTGGATCTCTTCTAGCTGTAAACTCCTACGGTGCGGTTGTCACCAATTATGCGGATGAAGAGACGGTGGAAGCTATAAAAGAAACTGGTCTAGATGTTTTCGTTATACAGGACAAATACAATGCAGCCGGAAACAACATCCTCGTTAATGATTATGGTGCCCTCGTCCATCCAGATATAAGGAGATATAACATAAAACAGATGGAGAAGGTGTTTGGAGTTCCTGTAAAGACGGGTACCATTGCGGGTCTTAAAACAGTTGGCATGGCTGCCGTTGTTACTAACAAAGGTCTCCTCTGCCACCCAAAGGTGGAAGAGAAAGAGAGAGAGGAGTTGGAGAGGCTTTTCAAAGTAGAAGTTATGGTTGGAACCGTAAATCATGGTGTACCTTTAGTTGGAAGTGGTATCATAGCAAATTCTCATGGCGCTGTAGTGGGAAAGCTAACAACTGGTATTGAGATGGGAAGAATTGAAGAGGCTCTAGGTTTTTTATGAAATGATCGTAATTGGTATTGATCTCGCCGGGAAAGAAAAAAATCCAACTGGGTTGTGCATAGTCAATGGGGAGATAACCATTGAAACGGTCTATCACGATGAAGATATAAAAAGGAGGGTCTTTTCATTTGATGCAAAGGATACAATTATAGCAATAGATGCCCCCCTCATTGAGGGAGGCATAGCAAAAATAAGAGATGTGGATAAACGACTGAAGAAGTATGGTACCATGCCTCCCGTCATGAAAGGAATGAAAGATCTAGTTAGAAGGGCATTTATATTGAAAGAAGAATTTGAGAGAAAGGGATATACGGTTATAGAGGTTTTTCCAACGGCAACTTCAAAAATTCTTGGTGTATATGATAGGGATTACAAAAAAGTCGCAAACGCACTTGGAATAAGGGTAAAGAACAAGCACGAACTAGATGCCTATCTATGCGCTCTGACCGGGAAGTTCTTTCTTAAAGGGGAAGCTGTAGAGGTTGGTGATGATGATGGAAAAATAGTTATTCCCGTGAAAGGTGAAAAGCATGGCTTGGATTAAGTTCTTGGGCACTGCGGGAGCAAGGTTTGTTGTTATGAAGCAGTTGAGGGCATCTGGTGGCATATGGCTAAATCTAGATGATACAAACATTCTCATAGACCCTGGACCGGGATCGTTGATAAGGTGTTTATCCAGCAAACCGAGGTTGAATCCTGAAAACCTCGATGCAATCGTGCTGACGCATCGCCATCTCGACCATGCAAACGACGTCAACATCATGATAGAAGCCATGACGAATGGCGGTTTCAAAAAGAAAGGCGCAGTCCTTGCTCCATCGGATGCTCTAGGTAAAGATCCTGTCATATTCAGCTACATCTTAGACTACGTTGAGAGGGTGGAAATCTTGAAGGAGGGTGGAAAGTACAGGGTTGGAAATATATTTCTCGAGACGCCGGTAAAACATGTTCACGGTGTTGAAACATACGGGTTGAACATTTATGGGAAAAAACTGAGCGTTTCTCTCGTTTCAGATACAAAATACTTTGAGGGGCTAGAAGATTATTACAAGGGAGATGTACTTATATTGAACGTTGTCAGGCTGGAGGAAAAGGAAGGTATAGATCATCTCTCTCTCAAGGATGCAGAGAAAATAATAGAAAAAAACAAACCTTCTCTTTCCATACTAACGCATTTCGGGATGACGATGCTCAGGGCAAAGCCATGGGAGATTGCAGATAGGTTATCGAAAAAGCTGGGGGTTAAAGTAGTGGCTGCAAATGATGGAATGCTTATAAACCTTGATGAGTATGCGGACAAAAAGCTTAGCTAGCCACTAGGGGATTAAATGATTACGCTCATCTCTCTATTTATCGTCATTTTGGTTTCAATCACCGTCGTAAGAATAGGAGCTGTTGCACTGGAAATGACGGGACTTTCAAAAGATGTTGCAATGTTTCAAGCTCAATCGGCTTTTACAGGGGTAGGTTTCACAACGCGTGAATCGGAATATGTGGTGATGCATCCAGTTAGAAGAAAGATCGTCATGATCTTGATGTTTATCGGAAATGCAGGTATAGTTTCTGCCATGGCAACCCTTGTTTTAACATTCGTTGGACAGAGTGTAGAAGAGATGAGGATGAGATTGCTGTGGCTCATTCTAGGATTGATAGCCATCTACTTATTTGGAAGGTCAAAAATGATAGACAGGTGGATGAGGGGTTTGATAAGAAAGGCTCTCGAAAGGTTTTCCAGCTTGAGGGTGTACGATTACGAACAACTCCTTGGTTTGAGTAAGGGTTACTCTATAGGAGTGTTTGAAGTTGGAAAAAGGAGCTGGTTAAAGGATATGAGACTGAGAGACCTGAAATTGGACATGGAGGGGATTATCATCCTAGCAATCTACAGAAGGAGAGATAACAGGGAGGTATACATCGGAGCTCCAAGAGGAGATACTTTCATAAGGGCAGGAGACAGGCTGATTTGCTATGGTCCGGATGAAGCGATAAAAAGATTATCGCACAGATTGAAAGGCAAGGTTGGTGACGAACAGCACATCAAAGCCATGGATGAAGAAGCAGACAGGAGGAAGGCAGAGGAGAAAGAAATAATGGAGATGGAGAAAATCGAATCTAGCACAAAGCCTGAGCCGGCATGATTAAGAGGTTTTGCTGAGATATATTGTCTGGGTGGGGAATGCCATCTCTATGCCTTCTTTTTCAAATGCTTCCTTTATCGCAAAGTTTATGGCCTGTTGGGTATCCATGTATTTCATGTAATCCCTCGTTTTAAGATAGTACACGATTTCGAAGTTTAAGCTATAAGGACCAAATTCCTTGAAGTGTACCCTATCGAGTTTATCAACGTCGGGAAGCTTTTCTGGATTTATAATTTCTCTAATGATTTCCGGTATCTTCTTCAGCTTTTCCAAAGGAGTATCATAGGTTACTCCTATAGTAAACACAACTCTCCTCTTCTCCATTCTCTTGAAGTTTCTTATCTTTGCCGTCGTCAGTTCCCTATTTGATATAACGAGTTCTTCTCCTTGCAGTAGTTGAATACGAGTAGATTTAATGCCGATTCTTTTTACAGTTCCCATGTATTCTCCAATCACTATGAAATCCCCTATCTCAAAAGGTCGATCGAAATAGATCGAGAATGCGCTGAATATATCTCCCAGTATGTTCTGGATCGCAAGAGCAATTGCTATACCTCCAACACCGAGACCGACTACAACGCCAGATAAATCTATGTTGAAGGCATGCAAGATGAACAAAAAAGCAAATATGTAAACCGTAGCCTGTACGATCTTTTTGAGTAGAAACAGAAGGTGTTCGCTTAGTTCTTTTCCCAATTTTCTTCTTTTCTCTGCATACCAGTTAACTAGAACGGTTATTGACTTAACTACGGCGTATGCCGCAAGCAAAGTTTCTGCTACGGTGAAAATCCCCGATAGTATGCTTGAATATGGTCTGAGGAAGGAGAGATAGCCTAAGCTATAATAGGCTCCGACCAGTACAATAAAGAGAGAAATTGGAGTTTTTATGTTCTTTAGGATTTCATCATCTAGTTTTGTTTTTGTCTTTTCAGCCCACCTAGACAAATAGTTCTTGAAAATAACATAAACAACCAAACCAATTAACACCGCTATTGCAAAGAGAGTGATAGAAGTTAATATCTCACTTATAGTACTGCTCAAACCCAAATTTTCGATGAACCTCTGTATGGTTTGCTCAAATCCCGCCATGGACTGTTAAAAGGAGGGAAAGCTCATCAAATTTTTGGTTGAAAATAAGGGGTCTGCTCTACTTTACAAAAACGGAGATATACCTTGTTAAACTTTTGTGAACCTCATATTTGTGCACCTCCACGAGCTTCATTTCTTCGGAGCATCTCTTTACAGCATCAACCGAAGGGAGGGCAAGAACCGCTCTTCTACCTTGCCTTAAGACATCTGCAATTGCCTCAAAAGCCCTTGGATAAAGAGAGGAAAGATCCTCTCTATTTGTGGATGTTGCCCTGCCGTAAGGAAAATCCGTTACGATCGCATCAACCTTTCCAAACAAGTTAGCTATCTCTCCAACATCGCAAAGTACTATCTCGAAATCGTTTAAGCCAAAGCTTTTTAGATTGATCTTGCAACCTTCCACCATTTTCTTTTTTATGTCTCCACCTAATATTTTAGCTCCGATGAGACCAGCTTCTATGAGTATTCCCCCCGTTCCGCAGAATGGATCCAGCAACCTTTCTCCCATTTTTACCAGCGATAGATTGACCATCGCTCTTGCTAATCTTGGATGCATGGAGATTGGAGAAAAAAATGGTCTTTGGTGTGCCCTTCTGTTTTCAAACGATGATCTATCTACCTCTGCAATCTTTATTCCCACAAACCATCTGCTATCTGTTAGCAAGACTCTAATTTCATTATCTGGATTCTCCAAACTAACTCTCCCAAACTTCTTGTAGACTTTTCCCAACTTCCTCTCGACGTCAATGGATTTCAAATTCCCCTTTTTCTTCCTGCGATCCCTGCAACTTACGCGAAATGTGCCTTCGAAGTTAATTTCCTTACGCCGAGCTCTCGAGAGAATCTCTTCCACGTTTGGAGGGGAGGAAAATAGTAACTTATCCACGTGGAAAGTCATGGAAAGTCTGGAAGCGATTCTTTTCAAATCCGCTTCTCTGGATAGAACCTCAAGAAAACTGTCTTCAGCATCCAAAACCTTGAAATCAACTCCCTCTGCTTTCAAACATGACAAGGCTTCAGCCATTGGTAAAGACGGATGCTCTTTTGAAAGTTCAAATAAGATCCTTTCCATACCATTTTTTAAATTCTTCCGATCCTCTTAAGAACCTACCGTTAGCTTATTATATCGATAACTATTTGGTAGGTATGTGGAGGTACTGAGCAGGGAGGCTTTACTCAATGAGATAATAAGGGAAGCAAAGAAAAGGAAAAGGGGATGGAAGCTCGTTTTTGGAAATGACGAATTGATGAAATCGTACGATTATTACATACTTCATCCAGATGTGGGTGTATATCTCCTTAAGGAATATCAGAAAAATCCTTATCAGCTTAGGGGAGTGGGCGGTAAGATAGCAAGGAAGGTAGATGAGGGGATTTCAAAGGCCATGAGTCGTTTCAGGGGTGAATTCAGTATCGTGCAGTTGGATATCAAAGAGATTTCAAAGTGTATCGAAAATGGGATATCCATAAGGGAGATGCTGGAACAACAGAAGGGGTTCAGAATGCCTGTAAAAGGTAAGGCTTCTTTTTCCAAAAAACAATACAACTATCTCAGGGAATCATTTGAAGCGGAAAGGAGAAAGATAGATTCATCTTTTGAGAAGCTGCTGAGTACAGATGGAATATACGACTCTTATGCATGAACGCCGAGGGGGAGATTTGAACTCCCGAGGGGCAAAAGCCCCACGAGCTCTCCAGGCTCGCGCCGTAGCCAGACTGGGCCACCTCGGCCTTTATCTTTGAGACAATTCCCATGATTTAAGACTATCGGTGTGACATCGACCTTCAGAGTATCTTCCATACCTTTACGCTGTACTTCCCTCCGTATTCTCCGTTTAATCCGTAAGCAACTACATCGATGGTATGCTTTCTTGGTATGAAATATCTCGTTTTCCATTCCCATTCGTAAGGCGGTGTATCATCTACCTTAACCAACTCTCCATCTAAATAAAACTCCACCCTACTTAAGGGTTCCAAACCCTCTGCACCTATGGTTACGTTTCCTATTATTATCGCCGTACCAAAATTCACCAACACTAACTTTCCTTTATAGAAAACACCCACATTTATGGGTTGATGGGGCTTTGTTATTGCAACGAAGGTTTTGTTGTTCAGATAGATGCAGAGTTTTCCAGCATGATTTAACACGATGTCTGGATAGGTATCTCCATCAAAATCCCCGCACGTTATAGGCTCATCGATACCATAGGGGAAACAACCTAAATAGAATGGCTTAAAGGAGCCATTAAAGTTCATCCACAGCGATAGTATGTACCAAGTATTAAGGATGAAATCCATCCGCCCGTCGTTGTTGTAATCTAAACTCGAGATCCAACTTGGAGCAAATATACCAATTACAAAATCGCAGAACACACACGTAGAGCCTATCTTTTTACCTGCCGAATGATTGAAGCATAACTCACTTTTATCATTGAGCTTTAGGAAGATATTTTCACCTCTTGCAACTATGTAATCTATCCATCCATCGTTGTTGAAATCCGCAGAAGTTATTCCCCATATCAGATCCCCATAGTCCCATATTATGCTATAGGTGAAGTTCCCGGTTCCATCGTTTCTGAAGAACAAAACTTTACCACAGTTTCCCGTTGCTAAAAAGTCTACATCCCCATCATTATCAAAATCTGCAGAAGTTAAACGCAGGTGCATCCAGTTTTTAGATCCTCCTGGTATGCCAAAAAACTTCACTATCCGTTCGGGTTCAAAGGAATTATTTACATTCCTCAGAAGATAAATTGTACTATTTACCCAATATCTTCCACCATGGTACCACATCGCCTCATCACGTGCAACCAATATATCTATATCTCCATCTCTATCGTAATCATCCGCATTAATAGAGGAAATGTTCATCTCTCCCGCTATGAAAACCATGCGCTCTTCAAAAATACCTTTACCATGATTGTACAAAATAGAAATATCACACTCTCCAGGATAATCCTTTTGCTTTGCAACTATAAGGTCCAGCTTTCCGTCTCCGTTGACATCTGCAGCACATGAAGGGATGACATATAGATAATCATCGAGAAGAACTATTGGGTGATTGAGTTTAAAGAAAGGCTTGCTGAGATCGCATGGAACCATATTGTCTCGCTTTTTAGGCAGAACTGTGGAAGCACTAGGTTCTTTGGAATACAATACATAGGGAACTGTAACTGCAGTTAAAAGTGCAATTAGCATCACTATGAGAACAACGGATCGTTTTGCCATCTCATCACCATAACAATTTAAAAAGAAAAAATATGAAAAGGTTTAGCCCCAGAACCATCTCTTAACGGTCTTCTCGTTATCGATTGCTTTGTCGTAGTCGTCATATCCAAGGTAACCTTCGTCAAAGTTATTGTAATAATCTATGAAAACCGTGATCCAGTAGTATCCAGTTCCCTTTGATTGAAACCATGGGGTTTTGTAAGGTCCGTTGTTCGGACCTTCCCACATCTCTTCATTGTCATGAGGATATGTGTGGATTAGCCACTTGTGAGGATCATTTGGGTTATCACTAAGCCAGCATTTATCTTTAAACGTTGCATAGAAGGAGTCTGTGCACTCGATCCACCACCTTATCCTGTAATATGTAGTGGGCCAGAGGCGCAGTCTCTCTATCTTCCATATCTCCATGTTGGGAAGAGGAGTGTCCTTAGTAGCAACATTTTGCTTCTGGTAGAGTATCTCTGCTTGAGCGATTTCTGGAAGCTTATCCTCTTGGGGTTCTCCTTTTACTTCTACTATATTTGCAATTGCTGGTATAGCTACTAGCATCGAAAACAAGATACATATTCCCAGCTTTTTCATACCACCTCCCGAAAGTGCATGACGATGCTGATATATATTGCGATTTGATCAGAGGGCACTGTCAACTTTTTCACCTCCAGCATAGATTATAGATAGCACATCACGCCTTTGTCCAGGTTCTGATGATCTCCAGTCTCCCAAAACACTGACGATAGGTATAAATAAAGCTTTGTGATCTTTATCAGCATGATGAGGAGATGGAGGAGAGATCTTCCAGATGTCTTTGATCCATGGACAGATGTTGAAAGGCTCATCGACGATTTTAAAGAGGGGCTATCATCTCTACTTAGACCTCTCAGATACCAAAAAATAAGAGAGAGCGAACACCCTATTGATGTTGCCGATCTTGGAGACAGGTATGAAGTTCAGGTGGAGATACCTGGGGTACCAAAAGAAGATATAGATATAGAGGTTACGCCAAGAGGTTTTGAAGTGCGAGTTGAACATAAAGAAGAAGAGGAAGAGAGGGGGAAAAGCTGGATAAGGAAAGAGAGGAGCGAAATGAGTTTTTCGAGGAAAATAGAGCTTCCTGAGGAAATTAAGCCAGAAGAAGTAAAAGCGAAGTTGAGAGATGGTATACTTA
>JAGHAD010000026.1 GCA_021161685.1 Thermoplasmata archaeon
AAATAACAAAAAGATTCGAGTTCGTTTTTATTCCATTAATTAAGAAGAAGCCTGAAACACCTTGGATACAAATTACCAACCATGCTTATGAGGGCATTAAAAAGTATTTGGATTCTCCTATTATAAGGCGCATGAAGGAGTAAACACAGCATTAAATCAAGTTTATTGGGTAGAGGTAATATCGGAACAACCAAACGGACTATTAATAACTAATCCACCATTATCAGGACAAAAGAAAAAGGTGAGACAAGTTAAGCAAATTGTGGAAAAAGATTTGATTTATCCGTTAATAAGGGGTAGGGACGTTAAGAAGTGGTACGTATTATTTGACAGAAAAGAAAGAGTTATTATCCCACATAACAAAAAGGGTTATCCATATGATGAACATGAATTAAAAATAAAGTACCCATTGACATATTCTTATTTATCAAGATACAAACAGGAATTCCTTAAAAGGTCCATAAAACCATTTTTAGGAAATAAAAAGAAAAAACCGTTTTATAGAGTAGACAATATCGGAAATTATTCTTTTTCTATATATAAAGTCGTTTGGAAAGAAGTTTCAGCTAGACAACAAAAATTTGGTTTCGAAGTTGCAGTAATTGGGCCCAAAGAAACTAAACCCATTATACCAGACCACACAGTTGTTATGGTCGCTTGTAATAGTTTAGAAGAAGCTCATTATTTAGCTGCAATACTTAACTCAAATATTGTTTCTCTAGCTTGTCTTTACATGGTAATTAGCGGATTAGAAAATCTTAATATCCCAAAATTCAATCCTAAAAACCTACTCCACCAAAAACTCTCCCAACTTTCGCAAAGATCTCATGAAATAGCGAAGAAAATCTATGAAGAAAACAGAGAGGATTTAAAAGAGGATTTGAAGAAAATTGAGGAAGAAATCGATAAAACTGTTGCTAACCTTTATGGTGTCACGGATGAAGAATTAAAGGAAATTAGAAAGTGTTTGACGATCCTAAAGGAGGGTGAAATTCCAGAAGAAGAGGAAGAAAGTGAAGAAGAGCAACAAATAGTTTTGCCTAAGGAGGATATTGAAATAAATGTAAATCCTTTGTTAATAGAAGAAAATAAACAACAAGAACTTACGGTTTCCGTTCAAAATAACACCGATAAACCAATAAAAGATGTTAAGTTAGAGGTCAAACTAAAATCAAAATCGCTTTTAACCAAGATGATAAAAGAAGTTAAGCCAAATGGTTCGGTTTCTTTGAAATTCACAATTCCGAAGCTGAAAAGCGGAGAACATGAATTAGAAATTAACTTTTCCTCGCAAAATGTGAAATTTAAAGAATCGAGGAAACTTTTTGTTAAGGAGAGGAAGAAAGCTAAGAAAACCGAGAGTTCTTTGGATAGGGAGTTTGAAGAGTTGCTAGGTGGATAAGATGGTTAAAAAGAAAAGAAGAAAGGTTAGTTTTTGGGCGACAAAAAGAGTTCCTGTTAAGGTTAAAGTTAGTTTTCGAACCTCTGAAGGAAAAAGAGTATCATTTATGGCAACAAAAAGAGTTCCAAAAAAGGTGAGAGTGACCTTTTATGCATATGGAAAAAGAAAGAAAAAAAGGAAATGAAATAAGTGGTCTAAAACTTTATATTGATACAAATGTCTTGCAAGGGGTACTCAGTAGAAGAAATAAGGAAGTGATTATTCTACTGGACAGAATAAAATCTTCCAAACTCACTTGCACAACATCCATTCTCACAGTACTAGAACTTTTGGATATAGCAAAAGACAGGGAGTTTTTGATTAAATTAATTAAAGATAAGTGGGCAGATGTTTCAACTTTCCTAAGAGAAAGGAAAAATAAGAACTTGACGGGTGAAGAACTAAAAAACCTTTCAGACAAAATAAACAATCTTTTCCTAGAATACAATTTTATAGAGATAATTAACATAAAAGAGGACGATTGGGAATTAGTCAAGAAGATATGTCAAGAAAGCAATCTTCATTCCACTGATGCTATTCATCTTGTTACCGCATGGGTTGGCGGATGTAGATACCTGATTACATACGATAATCAATTCATAGCTGAAGGCAACAGGATTTTAGAAAGAGAGAAGGTATTAGATAAGTTGAGCATAATTACGGCATCACAAATGTTAAAATTACTTGAAGGTGCTTCGTCATGACAAGTCAAGAAGAACTTAACGCAAAGTTAAGATATCATTTCGAAGGGTATGTCGTAAATAAAGGACTTTCTAATAGGCAAGATATTAAAAGAGTTCCTAAATTTGTTGCAGAGCATTTACTGACAAAAATATCAGAAGAAACAGATCCTATTGTGTTCAATGAAAAACTCATGAAGGTTATAGAAATTGTGAACACTCTTTATCCTGAACCGAAGGATAAAGATAAAATCCTTGATAAAATCATTATCAAAAAACTATCTCACAAGATAATTGATGAGATAAAAGTGGAAGTTGACGAAAAGCATGAGATAAGAAAAGCAATAATTCCGAGTTTGAATTTAAGGAATGTTATGATTTCTGATGAGGTTGTTGAGAAAAATGAGCAATTACTTTCAACTGGAATATGGGGACTAGCCACTCTAAGATACTGTGATCCGATGTTAGATAGTAATGATAGACCTATCACGTTACCTATAATTGTCGAGAAATTTGAACCATTTCATGTTGCTAACATAGATTTGAAAGAATTTATGGAAAAAAGAGAATATTTTACACTCGATGAATGGATGAATGTTTTGGTAAATACAGTTGGTTTGAATCCAGAGGTATACACCCAGAAACAAAAACTCATTCTGGTAAGCAGGTTTATACCCTTAGTAGAGAACAATGCAAATATAATGGAATTTGGACCAAGAGCTACAGGGAAAACTTATTTTTACAGAAATATTTCTTTCTACACTAGGGTGATCTCCGGAGGGGTAGTGACCCCAGCACAATTTTTCTATAACATTGCGAGAAAGACCATTGGCGAGATTGGACTGAAGGATTGCATAGTTTTTGATGAAGTTGCGAAGGTAAGATTCCCCCGTCCCGAGGAGATGATGGGAAAACTAAAAGACTACATGGTTGATGGTCATTTCGAAAGGGGGCCAAAGAAAGCAACATCTCTCTGCTCTTTGGTTTTCATGGGAAATATAGAAGTCAGTGGTTATGTCCCTGCAGAGGACATCAACTACGCTTTACCAGAGTTCATGAGAAATGATACGGCTTTTCTTGATAGAATTCATGGTGTAATTCCAGGGTGGGAAATACCTAAAATTAAGAAAAGTGAAATTCATCTTTCAAAAAACTATGGATTTTCTGTTGATTATTTTTCCGAAATTTTGCATGAATTGAGGAAGATGGACTTTACACCATTAATTCGTTCGATGGTTGAACTGGGTAACGTTACAATTAGGGATGAAATAGGTGTATACAGACTTGCCTCCGGCTTGACAAAGATACTATTTCCGAACAAACAATTCGAGAAAGAAGATTTAAAGATGGTAATGGATTTTGTAATAGAATTAAGGCAAAAAATAGCTGATTTGCTCCACAGAATGGCTCCTGGAGAATTTGAAAGGAAAAAGATCGAATACTCAATTAAAAGTTAAATTAACCTTGCCTATAAAGAGTCTCACCAAGCGATGTGTTTTGGTTTGCTGTGTGAATTTTCAGCTGTTGATTGTAGATAGAGAAGATGGTAATGTAACCTCTTCTTACATGCACTCAAATTGTAAGATCAAAATATTTATCCCTCAACGCATCTCATGCTCTTCTCTGTCAGCATGTACATCTTTATTTTGGAGTTGCAATTGATTCGGCAGATACCACAATTGCCTTTACATTCAACTTCTTTAAGATATCCCTGATGGATCATTGTCTCAATTAAAGCATGAAGGGTAGAGATACTCAGATCAACCTTTCTACTGAGGTCTTGCAGATTCGTAATGCCTTCTTTGCTTATTATCGATAGGATTTCTCTAATTTTGCTCATGTTTCTTTCCAACAATTTGACCACACCGTTACATTCTTGTAATCGTAAAACTGCATCTCTATCCATCTGGGAATATTTGGATGATCTACAAGGTATTTGCCATCGTACTCGCATCTTCCAGTTATCAGGTATCCAAAGAGAGCCATTCTGATAGGTATCTCCGAGAATGGAGAGCGAGCGATAAACAATGGCACAACCAAAGGATGACCCTTTGCTTCTTTAACAGCTTTCCTTAAACCTTTTCCACCATGCATGAAGCTATACTTCACCTCTTTGAAAATGCCTCTCTTCTCTATTTCCTCTTTAATGGATTCAGCTAGCGAAATCCAGTTTTTCCCATAATCACCGGGATCGCCATGTCCATAGAAAATCAGAGTTGCATCCTTTGGATCAACCTTTCTGTCAAATGGATGGAGAGGATTATCCTCGCAGAGCATCTTTCCATAATCAACAAGTATGTCAATTAGGAGGGGATGATCTTCAAGGGCGCTGGTACAAAATATCTGCAAATCCGTTCCCAGCTCTTCCAAAGCTTCATAGATCTCATGGGTATGGGTAGAGTTTCCACATACAAAGAGGGGGATGGCTATGATTCTGTCAACATCCTGTTCCTTCAATCCTTCATAGGCATCCTTAATTGTTTTCCATGGAACATATTCCAGAAATCCTACCTCAACCGAAACAGGTAGAGAGACTTTGCTCACACAGCTTATCACGCTTCTGCTCCATCTTCCCGGAAAACCATGGGCTATGACCAAAACCCCCAAATTGTACACTTCTATCTCTTTTTCACAATAGGATTCTGCACCTCTATCATCCACAACCGTCAGGTTTACAGTATAGGTACCAGCCTTTGTATATCTATAGCTAGGATTTCGTTCAGTTGAATCTATGATTCCATCGTTATCAAAATCCCATCTCCACTCAACTATCTCTCCATCCTCATCGCTTGAGTTATCAACAAAGTGTATGAGTTCGTCCCTGAACATTATGAAGCTTGGCGTATAGGTGAAATCGGCAAAAGGAGAGACATTTTCCCTGTAAAGCATTGGCTTCTCCTGAAAATGATACATGATAGCTGTAACTGCAGATGCAATCGCAATTACCAACAGTACCACAACCGCCTTCTTCCTCATTTTTCCTTCCTATCAAGCGTCCTTATGTAATACAGCACAACGAGAGAAAAAGGCAAAAGAAAGAGAGAAGGAATATATGGAGGAGAATAGCTTGCCAGAAAGCCTTCAAAAGTGTTAAACCAGCCTTCCTCTCCAGGTATGGACTCGAGGATCATGCTGAATATCTTCACTCCAGCAACAATCCATATCATGAGACTTGCCATCAAAACCTTTGCCTGCTGATGGATATTTTTGAAGTTCTTGATGCCCGAAAGATAAAACATCCCCGCAGAGAAAAGTATGAGCCCTCTCCAGAGCAGGAACTCGCCGGACATCTCTACAATTCCAAACTCCAAACTCCTTCCGGTCGAGCCGAGTATGATCTCTGTTGCACCTATATATAACGTTACCAATCCAAGGACTGCAAAGTATACACGTCCCACTGCAAATCTCAATTCTCCATCCATTCACACCACCCCCAAGATGATCCATATGAGGTGAACAAGTCCTCCCCATGTGAAAACCACGAATAATAGAACCGCAAGGCTTCCAAACAGATACTCCAATGCTCCTCTCAATCCTCCTTCTCCACCTTCCTTTAACAGCATTGCAAAGGTTGCTACACATGGGAAGTAAAGGCTGACGAGAATCACGGATGT
>JAGHAD010000133.1 GCA_021161685.1 Thermoplasmata archaeon
GGGATATGCTCTGTCCAGCTAATTATTCAACACAGCATCGTATCAAAATTGTTTTAAAATCTAGCTGAGATTCCCGGGACATGTTCGAAAAGGTGGAGGTCGATGAAAGTTATATCAGGATTCCGAAGGATAGGCTGGAGGAGTTTTATATAAATGTGCTTACAGCTTTATCTGTGCAGAAGGAAGATGCAAGGATAGTTGCCGATAACCTGATAATAGCCGACTTGAGGGGGATAGAGAGTCATGGGGCTCAGAGGTTTGGAAGGTATGTCAGAGCCATAAAGAAGGGAACGGTTAACCTGAAGCCAGATATAAAGATAGAAAAAGAGAGTCAGGTTCATGCTCTTCTGGATGGAGATGAAGGGTTGGGGCAGCCGGTCAGTTATAAAGCTATGATGTTGGCAATCGAAAAAGCTAAGGAGAATTTCATTGGTATGGTTGGCGTTAGGAATAGCAATCACTTTGGAATAGCGGGTCATTATTCTCTCCTGGCTGTTGATAGGGATATGATAGGTATATCTATGACGACGACTAGACCTCTCGTTGTGCCAACATGGGGTTTGGAAAGAGCTGTTGGAACAAACCCAATAGCTATAGGTATACCTGTAAAGGATAAGCCCCCTTTCTTGCTTGATATGGCTACGAGTGTTGTTGCGACCGGGAAGTTCGAGTTGTATAAAAGGAAGAATAAGCCAATTCCGGAAGGATGGGGGCTCGATGGAAGAGGAGAGATAACGACAGATCCAAATAAGGTTTTGAGTGAGGGGGCAGAGCTTCCACTTGGGGGACTGGGTGAACTGCTCGGTGGGCATAAAGGCTATGGGTTAAGCCTAGCGATAGATGCCCTTTGTGGAGTTTTGACCAATGCGACGTGGAGCAAATGGGTTAAGAATACAGATGAGAAGAGAAGCAACGTTGGGCACATGTTCATTGCCATAAACATCGATGCATTCACTCCCGTTGAAGACTTCAAGGAAAGGATGAAAAGGATGATAGAGGATGTGAAGAGGAGCAAGGCTATGAAAGGAAAGAAGATATGGTATCCGGGAGAGAAAGGAGCTTTTACGGCTGAAACCAGGCTAAAAATAGGCATACCAGTATATCATAAAGTTGTTGAAGAGCTCAATGGATTTGCGAGAGAGGTTGGAGTTGAGAGATTGGTTTAGCAAAAGCTAAAAATGGAAAAGCCATGTAGAAAATTGCAATGCTGATCGTACCTGGTAGCGCATCCAAAAAGGTCGCAGAGAACCTTTCTGAGTTGCTCAACTGCGGAATTGCAAAAGTAAACATAAAAGAATTTGCGGATGGAGAAAGGTACGTCAGATTAGAGGATGAGGTTAAGGATGAAGATCTGATCATCATCCAGAATACCTATCCAGATGGAAACATCATAGAGACTTTTTTACTCCAAGATGCTTCAGCAGATGCCGGAGCTAGGTCTATAACTCTAGTAATCCCGTACTATGGTTACGGAAGGCAGGACAGAAAATTTTTGGATGGAGAAGCGGTTAGTGCAAGGATACTAGCCGAGCTTTTGAGCTCGCTTTCCGATGCAATAATTCTCGTAGATCCCCATAAGCAACATATACTGAACTTTTTCAAAGTGCCTGCATACAGCTGTTCCGCAAACGAGGAAATCGCAAAATACCTGTCGGAAAAGGTTGACATCGTCCTTGCGCCGGATAAGGGAGCAATGGAAAGGGCAAAAGAAATTGCCAAAATAACGAATTGCGATTGCGATTTTCTTGAAAAGAGAAGAATAGATGATAGAACGGTAGAGATAGAACCAAAGGAAGTGGAAGTTGATGGGAAGAGAGTTGCGATAGTGGATGATATCATTTCTACTGGAGGAACTATGGCAAAGGCGGTGGAAGAAATGAAAAAGCAGGGAGCCAAATGGGTTTGCGCCGCGTGCGTGCACGGGCTTTTTGTAAAAGATGCCATCAAAAAACTGGAAAAGGCTGGGGCTGATGAGATAGTTTCTACGGATTCGATCTACTCAAGGTTTAGTAAAGTGAGTGTTGCACCTGCAATAGTTAAAAAGCTCAAAGAGCTGATGGGATAAGGATTTAAAGAGAAACTCGTTTAGGATTCGTTGCTGGGTGATGCAGATGAAGGACAAGATCATTTCAAAAGATAAAGCAGTAATCGCCTTTTCACTATTCACAGCTTTCATGATAACCTTTCTTCTCGCCACCTATTTCAACTATACCTCTGGGGTGGGAATAAATCCAAATGGGAAGAGCTTAGAAGACAAATTCTACCTATCTGGACCCGATCCGTACTACAACATGAGGCTAATCGAGAAGACCATAGAAACTGGAAGATATCCCTATCTTGGTGGGATGTATGGAGGTTTGGATCCGTTACTCAACTATCCTCTTGGGGGATCTGGAGGGAGACCTCCACTGTTTAACATGATCACAATAGCGGTTGCAAAGGTGCTATCGATCTTCATGAGCATGGAAGACGCAATAGGCTATGCCATGCAGTTCCTTCCTTCACTGTATGGTGCTTTACTCGTTATTCCGGTCTATTTCATTGGAAGAACCCTTTTCAACAGAAAAGCCGGGTTGATAGCTGCTTTTATTGTACCACTAATTCCAATCCATATAAGCTCTGGCCATGGTTGCTCTTATTCTCTCTATGATCACGATTCCTTTATCCTATTGCTCACATCAACAACCATAATGTTCCTGATGATGAGCTTAAAGGAAGAGAATAAAAAGAAAGGATTGCTCTTTGCGATACTGGCTGGTGTCTTTGTTGGAGCGATCTCCCTGACATGGGTGGCTGGCAGATACATATACGCATTGATTGCGGTTTATGCAATCGTACAGATGATAATAAACATGGTTAGATTAGATTACGATCCAAGAATTGCAAAGTATCCCTCAATATCCCTTGTAACCGGTTATTTGCTTGCGACCCCTCTTTACTTCATAAAGCATGGTCTCAAACCAGCTCTTTCCTTCTACATCGTTCTAGCTGTCCTCGCTTTTGCCGCAGTCTATGTTGTCATTCTTAAGAAAAATATACCATGGGTAATTTCCATACCGATTATAGCATGTATCATAGCTGGAGGATTGACTTTTCTTTACTATGTAAAGGATTCAACGAATCCAGCTCTTGCCCCTCTTGCCAGCATTGGAAAGGTTATATTTGGAGGAGTGTATCATTCAAAGGTATCAAAAACCATTGCAGAGGCCACAACATTTGGCATAAGCAGAACTTTTCTATCGTTCGGTCCGGCTCTCTATCTAATTTCATGGTTCGGTTTTATATACCTGATCCTATGGAAAAGGCTTTTGAAGAAGTGGGAACCTTTTGTCGTTCTCTTAACCGTTTGGTTCCTACTTGAGATGTACCTATCAGCATCTGCAGGTAGATTTCTCAATGACCTTGTGCCACTGATAGCTATCTTCTCCGGTTCTGTCGTTGAGTTTGTACTCTCAAAAGTAGACTATGAAAGGATGATAAGAGGTATAAAGAGCACTGGTGGATTTAGAGGTATAAAGAAGCATTTGAAGCCTCTTCACGTTTTTGGCATACTGTTCGTTACATTCTTGATCGTCTTACCAAATGCATTTCTGTCGCTAGATGCGGCTGTGCCGGTTACTGAAAAGGCAAAGATATTTGGTAAGGATTATAGAGCTGGATTTGGATTGAGCTTACATACCGAGCGCTACTGGGCAGATGCATTCAAATGGATACGAGAGCAAACCAAGCACATAAAGGATGAAACAAAGAGACCCGCTTTCATTGCGTGGTGGGACTACGGTTTTTACTGCGTTGCTGTAGCTAAAGTTCCAACAGTTGCGGATAACTTCCAAGAAGGAATACCCGCCGCCGGAAATTTCTTGACTGCGCAGAGCGAGCAAGAGGCAACCGCAGTTTTCATTGTCAGACTAGTTCAAGGGGACATGAAAAAGAACCATGGAAAAGTATCGGAAGGCGTAAAGAAAATTTTTGAGAAATATCTCGGCAACAACTCCACTGCGCTAATTGAGATATTTGAAGATCCGAAGGGGCATAAAAACTCGTCATACGGAAAGATCGTCAGTGAAGAGTATGGGGGAAAAGTTTACAGGGTAAGGGAAGAAAATGCTCTTTATCATGATGCAACAAAATTCCTCGTAGAACATTTAGATGACGAAAACCTGACTATGCTCTATAGGGATATACAGATCGAAACAGGGAAATGCATAAGGTACTGTGGAGTGGAAGGATACGATATGAATATATTCAACGTCTTTACTTTTCTGACAGATAAGGGATCCTTCGGTTACGAAACATATGAGGACGACTTCTTCAAGTACTACCTCATATCTGAAAAGACTGGAAAGAAGTACACGCCGGACGAGTTTAGGGAATTAACCAAGGGAAAAACGAGGGCTGAAATAAGGGAAGAGTATGGAAGGATGAGGACTTACATAGAGAAAAAAGCTTCATTCTTTAATTCTATGGCATATCGCATATACGTTGGTCCAGTCGATAAAAACATCTACATGAATTATTCTTCCAGCGGTTACTTCTATGGACTTCTAAGGCTGAACAACATTTACTTCCCAACCTATGGGTTAAAGCATTTCGTTGCGGAGTACATCTCGCCAGTAACAAAAGAAAAACCACTGATATTTGCCAGAGGTAGTGAATGCTATGGTATGCCCGCAGTTGTAATAGCAAAGTACTATGAAGGAGCTGTACTCAATGGTAGTATTCTATGCAATGGCAGACCTTTAAGAGCTGCTGTTGCGGTTGAGAAGGAAACTTGTGGAACGAGAGTTAAGATAAAACATGATATGGTATTTACAGATCAAAATGGACATTTTAAGTTGCTCGCTCCAGCCGGAAACATAACGCTCGTAATCTACTTAGTAAGCAATGGAAAGGAGAAAGTCATAAAAGAAATTACATTCAACGCAACCAATGGAGGTTTTGCTCCAATAAGTGAAGAGGAAGCAACCAGAAGACCTGGGGTTAACTACATCAGGAATATAACCATAGAAGTGAATGCATCTTCCATTGAAGGACATGTATTTGAAGATGTAAATTCGAATGGTAGTTATGATCCAAACATAGATAAGCCCTTACCCAAAGAGGAAGTGAAGTTGAGGAATTTAATTACTGGAACCCTCCTCTTTATTAAAACCAATGAAAGCGGATACTACAATTTCTCCAACCTCTTGCCGGGACTGTATGAATTCACGGTTACTGAGAATGGAATTGAGATTTACAAGAACGATAGCCTCTTCCTAGCACCTGGCGGCAATTACCTGGATATAAGGAGACCAAAGACATCAACTATCAAGGGAATAGTATATTTCGATAAAAACGATAACCTATCATATGATCTTGGAGAAGAGGTAAGTGGAGCAAGGATCGAATTGATATACTCAAAGACAAAGAAAGTGGTTGTAGAGGGAATAACAGATGAAAATGGAAGCTATCTCTTTAGTAACATACTTCCGGGAGATTATAGCCTGAATGTAACTTTCATTAATGAAACAACGGGCATGCCAATGTATGTAGCAAGTGAGAGCATTAAAGTAGAAGAGAACAAAACTATTGAGAGAAACGTTTCTTTAGAACTGGCTGAGGTCAAGGTGAGCGGATACACCTTATTCGATAGAGAACCTATAGGAGATGTGTTCATAAACTTCATTCCAGCAGATATAGAAAACAATACCGCAGAGCCTGCATCCGCAACATCGAATGAAACAACGGGTTATTATGAAGCGATGCTAAAGCCCGGAATTTACAACGTAACTGCCTTCAAGGAAGAAATGGTAAACGAGACGAATCAAACAATAAGGTACAGATATAGAGGTCAACTCGAGGTTCCAATGGGAAGTAAACCAATAGAGTTCAACATAGTTCTAGCAAGGGAGGAGTAATTCAGTTACTTTAATAAACCCCTTTATTTTGCCATAGATCGATGAGTGAGTACAAGCTGTATAGATACAGGTGGGTGATGGTTTTTCTTTTCTGGTTCCTTATGTTCGCCTATGGATCAAACTGGTTTGCCCTCTCTCCAATGCTCACAACTTTTGAAAAAAATTTCAATATCCCTGCATGGCAGTCACATCTGCTACTTTCCATTATAGGTCTCTTTGTTATCTTCTTTGCATGGCCGGCGGGGAGACTGATAGACAGAAAGGGAGCGAAGCTCTCCGCTTCTATAGGAGCACTATTTATGATACTTGGTTTTGGACTGAGGCCTTGGTTACTCGATAGCTTTCAAACCCTGTTTTTGAGTAGCGTCATAGCTGGTGTTGGCTTAGCCTGGATACTCGTAGCTCTAGCTCCTCAAATGATGAAGTGGTTCCCCAAGGGCTCTGCATCCTTGCCGGTTGGAATAGCTTCCTCTGGCCTCTTCATTGGATTCGGAAGTGGGGCTCTATCGATGCCTTTCCTCGTTGAAATGATATCCATGCGCAATGCCTTCCTCGTGTTTTCTATCATAGCTTTTATTTCCTTTTTCCTATGGGTAGGTCTTGCAAGAGAGAGTCCACCAACTCCACCAGAAGAGAGAAAAGATGTCAAGAGAGTCGATTTTTTTGAAGGATTGAGAGAGATTCTTTCATCATCAAACGCATACATATATCCCTTCATCGGATTTTTAATAGTTGGTACGACACTCTCTTCCTCTGCATTCATCCATTTCATTTACCCTGGAGAGGAAGGGGGCATCATAGGTGGGAGTTTTCTCTACGGATGCGCGGTTGGGGCTTTCCTCGCTCCGCTCGCTGCCAGGAAATATGGTTTAAAGAAAATTTCTTTACTGGTTGCGATCCTCTCACTTGCGTTTTGGATAGGAATCTATTTAGTTTACGTCCATAACTTATGGTTATTACCAATTATCTTGGCATTTCTCTTTGGATTTGCTTTGCAGGCATCATGGCCCATAGCTCTGTACTGTCAAGAGACAGAGAAAGGAGTGAACGAGGCAAATGAAGGCGTTGCATCCGGTTTGTACATATCCCTAAGCAACATCGGAGCTGCGATCCTGCCAGTAGCATTTGGATACATAGAGAAGGATGTACCTCTGTGCTTCTCTGGTATTTCTGCTTGTATATTCATACTGGTATTAC
>JAGHAD010000081.1 GCA_021161685.1 Thermoplasmata archaeon
CCAATACATTTTCCCAATACATCGCAAATGAATTCATAGAAAAAGGTCTGCTAGATTTACACATAATGAAAATAATAGAGATGTACAAACCAAAAAGGGACATAATGATAGAATGTATCAAGGAATATTTCCCACCAGATACCATCTGCCATAAGCCAAAGGGAGGGATGTTTGCTTGGGTAACCATTCCCGGGAAAATAGATACGGAGAAAATGTTCTTTGATGCAATAAAAGAAAAAGTGGCATATATACATGGCAAAGCTTTCTATGTAAATGGAGGAGGTGCAAATTCAATGAGGCTTAACTTCTCTTACTCATCAAATGAGACCATAAGGGAGGGGGTAAAGAGATTAGGGAAAGTTATAGAGAAGAAATTGAAAGAAACATCCTGATGAGAAGTTGCACATTAATATTTGCACTAACTCTGCTTGCAAGTTTCGCTATTGCCGGTTGTTTGTTCAACAAGGTGAGTTGTAAAATACTATCGATAACCATAAGGGATGACGATGGTTTTCCATCAGTTTTTATCGAGCTGAATGCTTCCGACAGCATAAAGGTGAAGCTCTTTAAAGGAAAGGCTTTGATTGATGAAAAGGAAATTTATATTGGAGGAGAAAGGACTTTGAGCTTATGTTTGGCGGGCTATCACGAGATACCAGAAAAGGGCACATATCATGTAAAGATATACGATATGAATGACAACCTCATTTGCGATAGTAAAATTAACATTGAAAATCCAAAGCTTGTAATCAACGACCTAGATATCGATTGGTGGAAAGAGGAAAAGGATTATGTGCTTCTGGAAACGAGTTTGAACGTTACCAATGAGGAAAATGTTCCAATTTATGTAAGGACACTTCGCATTTCCATTGATGGCGCCAAAAGTAGGGTTGCGCACGTTTACAATGAAACGATAAATCCCTCCAGCACCTCTACAATCAGCGCGTGCACTTGCATTAAAGGTATATCTGATGGCTCCCATTCTATACTTGTTAACCTTTTCGATCTGAATGGAAAGAAGATCGCAACCTTTTCATCTTTTGATTCAACTCACTTGGATTTCTCTATCAAAAAGGCTCACTTAAAATGGTATTTTGAAGGAAAGGAGTATTCAATAACGCTTCCAGTACCCAAGAAATTGCTCTCTTACTGCTCTTCTTTAAAAAGGGCACAGACGGAAGATTATTCTTTCTATGCGATTTTTCCGGTCGACGACAATTACATTTCATTTTTGTCAGAAAAGTTGTTGTCTTTGCATGATACAAGAGATATCGAAGAAAAAGTAAACTTCGTTGCTTCCTTTGTCCAGAGTATACCATATCATAAAGAGGAAGAAGAATATCCACGTTTTCCAATAGAAACGATAGCTGATTTGGAAGGAGATTGCGAGGACAAGGCGATACTGGCTTCCTCAATCCTTGCAGAAATTGGGTTTGATGTAGCTCTTATACGACTTCATGAACACATGGCGGTTGGTATACATCCTGATGGAGTTGATTACCAAGGTAAAGTTTATTACGAAGATGAATCTGGAAGAAAATACCTCTTTCTAGAAACATCAAACGTTGGATGGAAATTGGGAGATGCTTGCGAGAGGTTCAAGGACCAGAAGAACTACACTATCTATCATGTTGGATCTAAACCATTGCTTCTGCAGGAATGCGAACCTCCAATTAGGTACAAATATCTCAAAAGCGACTTCGTGGTAGTGGAAGATAAGATCATGAACTTTGGTGTCGATGATGCCAGTAACGTTGAGCTAGTTGTTGATTTCCTTGCGCAGCACGATCTTTCTGTAAAGAAATACGTGAGTGAGAAATTTGGCGTTAAAGCTGGAGGAGGAAGATTAATTAGATTGAAGATTAACAGTCCAAGACAGTCTTTTCTAAAAGTTAGGGTAGATTTAATCCATGAAGGCAAGGTAGTTCAATCTTCCATCTTCATTTTTGAGTGAGCATGTTTTTTATCTCTTCTAGATTTTCACTGTGTCTATCGAAATACGATTTGATCGGCTTCAAAATATCGATCAGATAAGAGGATACGGCTTCTTTTAAGTCCAAAGGATGTATCTCCCCTGCACCAAAAGCCTCCTCCAAATCTCTATAATTGTTAAATTCAATATCTCCTCCAAACTTCGCATCCCTCTCTATCAAGAAATCCCCTTTGATCCTTGGAAAGATGATGAACCTGCAAATCTCTAAAATGGGATTGCCCTCTATCTTCCTTTCCGGACAATATGCTTTCCTTATTTTCTTTTTAATCTCTTCCTCTCCATCATGTATCGATATCATGGATTCCGGTTTGCTCTTGCTCATCTTCGCTTCCATCGGGTTCATCCTTCCCTCTGCGTGCAAGCCGGTTAATATTGGCGTATGCAGTGCAACCGGCTTCTTTTTCTTAAGTTTCTCAGCGACCTCTCTCGCAAGCACGTGGGCTCTCCTCTGATCCATTCCTCCATAAGCAACGTCTACATCCAAATAAAATATGTCGGCAACTTGCATTGCTGGATAGAAGAGCTTCGAAAGATCCTTTTCCGCATCCTCAGCCTTTCTACCCATAATGTCCATCGCTCTCCTCGCTCTTGCAAGAGATATGCTCTTTGCAACCTTCAATACCAATTCCCAGTACCTTTTATCATCGACGTACTCACTCGCATATAAGTATCTTACCTTACTCCTTTCTATTCCCATCGCTTCAAAGCAATCTTCCATGTATCTCCCGCACAGCCTTATCTTTTCCATGTCTCCCCCGAGTTTATCATTTATATATGCATGCCAGTCCGCAAGCAAAATGGTGAAGTCGAAACCACAATCGAGAAAATCTTTTATCTTGTCGGCGCAAATCAGCCATCCAATATGAACTATACCAGAGGGTTCAAACCCTATGTAGGCTCTAGGTCTTTCTTTATCCAAAACTTCCCTCAACTCTTCTATGGTAATGACCTCGCTTGCATTTGAGATAAGCCTCTCTACCTTCATACTTCCATCCCGAATTTTCTTAAAGTCCTCTCAACAATCTCCACCGCTTTTCCCAAATAATTTTCAGGCTTAAGTGCGTTTTCTAATTCTTCATAGCTTACCAATTTCTTTATTCTTTCCTCTTCCTTTAAAACTTCAATCAAATGAACTTTTCTTAGTTCGGCTTCCAATGAACATCTCCTTACCAGTTCGTGTGCCTCTTCCCTTCCCATCCCTTTCTTGACCAGCAACATCATAACCGCCTCTGCAAGGGGCAATCCCTTTGCTTTCTCTATGTTCTCTTTCATCCTATCGACATTAACGATAAGGTTGGAAAATACTCCGTTCATTTGGTAGAGGATCCAATCTGTGAGTATAAAGCAATGTGGTATCCAAAATCTTTCATTTGCTGAATTGCACAAATCTCTTTCGTGCCACTGTATGGCATTTTCATATGCTACGCTTGATAGACCCCTTATCAATCTTGCAAGGCTACATATCTGCTCGCACGTTATGGGATTTCTTTTGTGCGGCATGGTTGAGGAGCCCACTTGCTTCTCTATATCAAAAGCTTCAGAAACTTCTCCTATCTCACTCCTCTGAAGATTCCTTATTTCGGTTGCGAATTTTTCCATACTTGAAGAAATGTTGACGAATAATCCAGCCAGCTCGACATATCTATCTCTGCAAACTATCTGAGTCGGTACGTCCTCGGCCCTTAATCCAAGCTCCTCCATAACATATTCCTGTATATCCAAAGCCTTTTCTCCAAAAGCAGCCCCGGTTCCAACGGCTCCGAGCATCTTCCCAACCAGCAACCTTTTCTTGCTCTCTCTCAATCTCTCTATATGTCTTTCTACCTCCATTGCGTAACCCGCCATTTTCAATCCAAAAGTTATCGGTATGCTGTGCTGACCATGAGTTCTTCCAAGCATGATCGTTTCCTTGTGTTTTTTAGCTAGAGAGAGCAGAGTTCTTTTCAGTTCTTCTAGATCTTTTTCAATGATTGACAAGGCGTCCTTGAATTGAAGGGCGTTTGCGGTATCGACGATATCATAACTAGTGGCTCCAAGGTGCACAAATTTCTTTGCGTTTCCCTCACAAACCTCGCTCAAAGCCTTTGCCACCGCCATTATGTCATGTTTTATCTGTCTCTCTACTTCTTTTACCCTATCAAGTGAAACGAATTCCAAAGACGCTTTTCTTGATATTTCCTCGGCAGCCTCTTTTGGTATATTTCCTACCTTTGCTTGTGCTATTGCTAAAGCTCCTTCAACTTTAAGCAAATAACCCAGCTTTGCTTCCTCACTGAATATTTTTTTGATTTCTTCCCTGCCATATCTGAAATCAATGGGACAGATTAGTTTGGACATACATCTCGAAAAGATTTTCTTATTAAAAATTTTGATTCCTTATGGTGAAGTCGATCAATCTCAGGAACCTCTTTACTTCCTTAACATCGTGGACTCTAACTATATCAGCACCATTGAAAACAGCTACTGCAATCGCAGCCAAAGTTCCTTCAAGTCTCTCTTCAACGGGCAGAGGATCCTCTCCATCTTTGCAAACGTTTCCAATGAAAGTTTTTCTTGAAGGGCCCACAAGTATAGGAGAATTGAGAACCTTGAATTCCTTGAGCCTCCTTAGGATTTCACAGTTATCTTCTATTCCATTTCCCGTTCTTTTTCCAAATCCCAAGCCAGGATCCAGGATGATTTTTTCCTCCTTTATACCACGCGAAATTGCAAATCTTTTTCTTTCTTCTAGGAACGATAGAATTTCTCGCACAACATCTTCATAGAAAGGATTGACCTGCATATCCCTTGGTATGCCTTTCATGTGCATCAAAACCAGGGGAACATCGTACTCTCTTGCAACCCTAACCATATCGGGATCAAACCGCAGGGCGCTTACGTCGTTTATCATGTCAACTCCAAGCTCTATAGCCTTCTCTGCAACCTTCGCTTTATAGGTATCGATCGAAAGAGGTATTTCAACCTTGTCAGTGAGCTCTTCCAGAACTGGACATATCCTTCTCAACTCTTCCTCAACAGATACTGGTTCAGCTCCCGGTCTAGTCGATTCCCCACCTATATCTATTATATCTGCTCCCTCTTCCTGCATGCGTAAAGCTCTATCTACTGCCTTCTCGGGATCTAGATATTTACCTCCATCGGAGAAGCTGTCGGGTGTGACATTCAGTACGCCCATTATGTAGGTTCTCTCTCCCCATCTGAAGTCCTTGTTACCTATCCGAAGGTGCATGCTTATCCCACATTGAAGTAGCTGGAAATGGATCGATGTTTATCCATGGGATTTTGGTCTCTCCCATCATTTGATATCCGTATATGACCTTTGGCAAATTTAGAGGTTTTTCCCAAAAGTTGCACAACCATACATTCATCACCGATTTTCCAAAAGTTGCAGACTTATCGTTTCCATAGAAGATATTTCCAATCAGCCTGTTAAAGTTGGAATACCAAACCATTAAACCAAGCTCATTACCGCATATGCAATTTTTCTTTAGCTCATTGAGCGAGGAACCTGCGAGGAGGATACCCTCTTCTGAGTTGTTACAAATCAAGTTATTTAGAATCTTGCTGTTCAAAACGGTGTAGAGGTGCATGCCTTTCGAATTATTGTAGATTTGATTGCTGGATATAGTAAGAATCTTTGAGGAAGAGAAATCCATACCGTGGAAGTTGTTGTAAATGGTGTTGTTTTCAATGAAACTCTTCGAAGAGTATTTGGAAAAGATTCCACAGTAATTGTCATGAACACGGTTATTCAAGATTTTTGCGTAATGCGTATCTATTAACAGTAAACCTTGGAAATTTTTTGTAAGAGTGAGGTTTCTGATAATGACGTTTTTACATGAGACCAGACCGAGGTATCCCGCATCAATTCCATCAAACGCAAGATTACTTCGCCTAACTAAGTAATAAATGGGCTTCTTCTCTATTGTGTTTGAGATATCTATATCTTGGTAGAAAGCAAGATTTGTCGAGCCTTCAACTCCAAAGTTGTACCTGTTGTTTTCTAAGGTATTGAATCTAAATCTGTTGAACCATGAATCATAGAGGAAAATGCCGTTGGTATTATTGTGGATAAGGTTGTTAAGAACGGTGCCGTATGAAAAAGATCCAAGAGAGAAGCCCCACTCATTGTGCGATACTGTGCAATTTTCGATCTTTGCATCGCTCGCTCTTGGTGAGAAAATGCCGTAATGGTTGTGATGTATCGAGCAATTCTTGATGCTCACGTTTGCACCGGAGAGGTATATGCCATCATTGCTGTCAAAGATCTCGCTACTTGTGATAACGATGTTTGCTGAAGTGGAAGAAATATCGGGGAAGATATAAATACCCTGATCGGTACAACTTATCCTGCACTTTTCAATCTTTCCGTTTATCACGTTGAAGAAACTTATGCCAGCATGTTCCTTATTTCCGCAAATTATGCAGTTCCTAATGACAAAGTACGCAGTAGTGCTTTCTATCCTTATGCCATCGGTTGCATTAGCCTCTATGTACCATCCTTCTATGATGTATGGATTATCCTTTGTTCCATTTCCTCCAATTACTCCATTCTCACAGGTAAAGTCCTGATTTCCTTTGATGTAAATGGGATCGTGTGGTTCCAGGGTGTTAGCACTAGCTCCAGTTGGTATATAAAGTGAAGCTACAAAGAGAACGAAGGAAATTAGATATGCCATTTTCTTCATCTCATCCTCCCCTTTTAAAAATTAACAATATCGATTTAAGTCTTTGGATGTGAAGATAGATTGACTTCAGTGGAAGCTAGCTTGGTTAATACCATGAAAAGGCTTGCAGAGCATCCAAAATTTATTAGTCCTTTATCGTTCATTATAGGTAAAGACTATGCCAAAGAGAATAAGGGTAGGTGTACTAGCATCTGGAAGAGGAACGGACCTGCAAAGCATAATCGACGCATCGGAGTCTGGAAAAATAGATGCCGATGTGGTCGTTGTTATCAGCGATAGGAAAGATGCATATGCTTTGGAAAGAGCGAGAAAGCACAATATACCAGCTTTCTTCGTTGATCCAAGCGGAAAAAGCAGGGAAGAACATGAAAAAGAAATAGACGAGATACTAAGGAAATACAGGGTAGACTTGGTGGTTGGAGCCGGTTACATGAGGATATTTTCTCCTTGGTTCGTTAGGAGATGGTACGGTAAACTTATAAACATACATCCGGCTTTGCTTCCTTCATTCAGAGGGGTAGATGGGCAAGGAAAAGCACTTGAGTACGGAGTGAAGATAACGGGGTGCACTACCCATTTTGTGGATGAGGAGGTAGATCATGGTCCAATTATCCTGCAGGCTGCTGTGAAGGTAAAGGATAATGATACGAGAGAAACCCTGGCTGCACGTATACTGGAAGTAGAACATCAGATTTTGCCAAGAACCGTTCAATTGTTTGCGGAGGGAAGATTGAAAATAGAGGGCAGAAAGGTTAGAATACTTCCCGGAGACTCATGGAAAGATAAATATCCCACCTTGCCAGATGTTCTTTACAGTGAAGGGTACTGAACATGAAACCTTTTGAATGGATTTTCGGATTTCAAAGGTTTGATGTGAAGCTTGGATTAGACAGAATAAAATTTTTGATGGAAGCAGTTGAAAATCCTCAGGAAAATTACAAGGTGATCCACGTTGGCGGAACTAACGGAAAAGGATCTGTCTGTAAATTCATAGCTTCTGTCCTTCGCAAGGCTGGATATAGAGTTGGTTTATACACTTCTCCTCATCTGAGAAGATACAGCGAAAGGATAGTTGTGGATGGAAAAGAAATAAGCGAGAGAGAGATTGAGAAAGAGATCGATGAGATAAGGGACGCCGTTGAGGAGTTAATGGGGAAGGGAAATAAACCAACCTTTTTTGAAATAACGACAGCTATTGCGTTAGATTACTTTAGTAAGAAAAATGTAGATTTTGCAGTTATAGAAGTTGGACTCGGCGGAAAGCTAGATGCAACAAATGTTGTGAATCCAGCTATTTCGATCATAACCAACGTTTCACTCGATCATTCAAACTATTTGGGAAACAGCATAGAGGAGATCGCCATGGAAAAAGCGGGAATAATAAAAGGCGCACCCGTTATTACTGCTGCGAATGGAAAAGCTTTGGATGTCATAATGAGGGTAGCAAGGGAAAAGGGAGCAGATGTATCCGTTGTTAGTAATGATGTATGGAGAAGACTATCCTTTGATACTGGTTCACAAACTTTCCTCATAAAGGGTAAATTTAGAGATTACGAGCTGAAAACAAAAATGCTTGGTTTTTTTCAGGGTGAAAACCTGGCGAACTCGATTTATGCCATTGAAGATTTACAGATGCACGGCGTTTACATGAGCGATGACGATATCATCAATGGTATATTAGAAACAAGAAATCCAGGCAGAATGGAGCTATTGAGAAGGGATCCCATCATTCTCTTGGATGGAGCCCATAATCCCAGCGGAATGGAAGCACTTGTCAAAAGCCTTAAAGATTTTGATTATGAAAGGCTTATTCTCATTATTGGCATACTTGCGGATAAGGATATAAAGAGCATTTTGTCTAAGATTATCCCAAAAGCAGACGTTGTTATATCAACTCAACCCAGAAATAGGAGGGCATGTAATGCGTATAAACTTGCTAAATTCATTGAAAACTTTGGAAAAAGAGCAATTGTCGAGCCAAGGGTTAAGGAATCTGTAAAAAAAGCTTTGGACATAGCTGGAGAAAAGGATCTGATATGCGTAACCGGCTCTCTTTATACCGTTGGGGAAGCTCTAGGGAATAACGATAAAAATGGTAATTTATTTTAAAATTGATGACCAGATTAAAATTTAGCAAGGAGGATTATCTTGACATTACAAAACAACCTCTTGCGGGAACGAGTTTTACCAATTGGATCAAATTGTTGATAGAAAACCACTTCGACATCGATTGGCAATTTTGGCCCAAAGCTATCTGTGTTACTTTTATGATACTGGCTCTGAGCCCGTTAAGGATTTACGAGAAAATCAAGTTCGAAAAAGAAATAAGAAAAACCCAGACACCTCTTCCCATTTTCATTATAGGTCATTTCAGGAGCGGTACAACATTTTTGCATTACCTACTGGGACAGGATAGAAACTTAGCAAAGGTATCAACCTTTGAAACGATGTCCCCGTGGATATTCATAAAAGGCGAGAAGTTTTTGAAGAATTTTGTGAAAAGGAAGTTGCCAGAAAAAAGACCAATGGATGATCTAGAAATGGAGGCAGATCTACCATATGAAGAGGAATACGCCATAGGGAACTTAAGTCCTTACTCTTTCTATCACGGATGGTACTTTGCAAGAAACATATACCATTATTACAGAAAGTACGTTCTCTTCAACGGTGTAAGCGATAGCTTGAAAGAAAAATGGAAGGAGACCTACACCTATCTGCTAAAGAAAATAGCCTTGAAGTACAAAAGGAACAAGGTCTTGCTCAAAAGTCCAGTTAATACGGGTAGAATCCGCCTGCTCCTTGAAGCCTTTCCAGATGCGAAATTCATCCACATTTGTAGAAATCCTTACGAGGTGTACCTATCTACATGGAGATTGTACAGAGCCATCCTTCCAATCTTTTCTTTTCAGCATGTGGAGGTAGAAGATATAGACAGATTCATTTTGGATTTCTACAAAGGAATTTACAGAAACTACTTTGCTGACAAAAAACTAATTCCAGAAGGAAATCTAATTGAGATAAGGTACGAGGAATTTGTGAAGAAGCCGATAGAAACGGTAAAGGATATTTATGAAAGGCTGGAGATAGGGGATTTCAAGAAGGTAGAGCCATCATTTAGGAAATACGTAAAAGCTCATGAAGGATACAAGCCCCATAATTACAAGGGGGAGCTGAATGAAGAGATCAAGGAAAAGGTTTACATGGAGTGGGGGTTTGCTTTTGAAGAGTTAGGTTATAGTAAATGAAATGTTAGAATGCCCTTATTGGCTAGAACGTTTTGCGAACATACGAAGTCAGCTGGAAAGAGGTGTTATTGTTACGTTTCCTCTGCCAACAAATTTTATTTTTCCAATGATTGGTGTTAAGCGCATTATACGTGTTCCAAAACCATAAAAATTTTTTATTATTACTTTTGATGGTTCTCCTAGTGATTGGCATTTCCCATCTATAACGATTGTAGTATATTCGTAGTAATTTTCAAACTTTAATCCCATTGTAATGTTTAGATAGATACCAAGTGTTAATGCAAGTAGTACATGGCCAAATGAGCCATTTATCCAAAATGTATC
>JAGHAD010000009.1 GCA_021161685.1 Thermoplasmata archaeon
GCAATACAGTGAAGGACATCATATCCAAGGATAGAACCAACTATATAACCAAAAATGAAAGCTATGCTCACATCAAACATAGACGTTATTATTCCGCTTTTACCAGCCCTCCTTATTTCTCCTATTCCAGTTTCGATACCAGATAGAAGTAAAAGGAGAATAATACCTATCTTTGCTATGGCTTCCGTTTCCTCACATATCGCTGGAGAGACGAAGTTCACTCCTTCGATGAATTTACCAACGGCAAATGGTCCCAAGATTATTCCAGCTATTATTTCTCCAATAACTGCAGGTTGTTTGATCCTTTCCATAGCGTATCCTAAAATTTTTGCAAGTGGAAGGGCTACGCCCAGAGCGAATAATAGGCTTTCCAAATCAACCATGTTTACCTCTTTCCAAGCAGGATTTGGATTATATAGCGAATGGTGATCTCACCAATTAGCTTTCCTTCTTCAACGACCGGCAACCTTCTCAGACCATAGTTTATCATCCTCTGCATCACATTCCTTACCGTATCATCTGGAGATGCAGTAACCAAATGCCTGTGCATTATATCTTCCGCCTTTTTGGCGGTGCCGTAATAGATGGATATGCCATGCCCCCTCCCAAAGGCGTATTTTGGAGGGTGCCTTGGGGTTAAGTATTTTAGGACATCGCTCTCAGTTATAACTCCACAAATCTTTTTGTTCTTTTTACTTTCAACAACCCATATGTGATTTCTTGCAGTAAGGACGGAAAGAACTTCTTCAATGGTTGCATTTTTCTCTACGATCGGCAGATTTAAAACGTGCCTTCTATCAAGGATTTCCCTCACCTTTTTCTCATAGATCTCTTCCGGTTTCACAAGGCTGAAAAATGTTTTAAAGATAAAATTTTTGGCAATTTTATCCACAAATCCCTTAAAGTAGCTACCAATTAAGGAAGTGAATAGCATGCAAGAACCCCATGGTGGAGCGCTCGTCAACAGGTTTTATCCGAAGGAGATAGACTTGGAAGACGCTAATGTAATAAATGTGAACCAAGAAATTGCAGACGACATAGAAAACATAGCTCACGGTGTTTTCTCCCCACTAGAGGGATTCATGTGTTATAATGATCTAGAGAGCGTAATGGATAGGATGCGCTTGGAAAATGACATACCATGGACGATTCCCATAATACTAGATGTTGACCCAAAAACCATAGAAGGATTAAGAGAGGGAGATACTACATTCCTCATGCACGGCAAAAGCTCCCTTCTGGCTTCTATCGAAATAGAAGAGATTTTCAGTGTAGATAGAAAAAGGTTGGCTGAAAAGATATTTGGAACAAAAGATCCTTCACATCCAGGAGTAAAGATGGTTTTGGGTTTAAATGATAGATTTGTAGGAGGGAAGATTACTCTATTCAGAGAAGCAAAGAGAGAGTTTGGGAAGCTACTTCTTTGGCCAAAAGAGACCAGATCAATTTTCAAAGAGAGAGGTTGGAAAGAGATAGTTGCCTTCCAGACCAGAAATCCTCCACATATGGGACATGAGTACGTTCAAAAGGTTGCACTCACGCTTATGGATGGCCTCTTTATCAATCCCATCGTAGGAAAGAAGAGGAAAGGGGATTTCAGGAACGAGGTGGTGTTGGCATCGTATGAGGCTCTCATAAAAAATTACTATCCAAAGGAAAGAGTGATCCTCTCGATACTCTGTACATCCATGAAATATGCAGGCCCCAGGGAAGCTGTACATCACGCCATAATGAGGAAAAACTTTGGATGCACTCACTTCATAGTTGGCAGAGATCATGCGGGCATCGGTAATTTTTATAAACCCTACGATGCCCACAAGATTTTTGCAAATTTTCCTGATCTCGGAATAAATCCAGTTTTCTTTAGGTCTTTCTTCTACTGCAAGAAATGCAGAGGTGTAGTCAATGAAAAAGTATGTCCCCATGGAGAGGAAGACCGCATAAACTTTAGCGGAACGAAAATAAGGAGCATATTGAAACAGGGTAAAGTTCCTCCTCCAGAAGTGATGAGACCGGAGGTTGCGCAGGCTATACTGAAATTTAGCAATCCATTCATAGAGTAATGTCAATGCTCCTCATACATCACTGGGATACAGATGGCATATGCTCGGCTTCTATGCTCATTGAGGAAATCGGAGAAGAGATAGATAACATGGTTCCATTCATAGGTAATTACTTTCTGACCGAAGAAGAGAAGGAGAGGTGTTTTGGATACGATAAAATATACATAGTTGATCTCGCTCTACCAGAGGAGGATATCACTTCCCTGTTGAAACATGCTGGAGTTACCATATTTGATCATCACTTGTATAAGCCCATTGAAGGCGTGAAGGTCATCAACCCGTTGGTGAGGGGAGAAGAGCAGTATAGATATCCATCGACGACTTGGGTTCTAAAGGAACATTTTGGCAGGAAGGTTGATTTCCTTGCGGTGCTGGGTGTGGTTGGTGATAATGAGGAGCGGATAATGGAAAATAGAATTTTCCGGAAAGTAATAGAGAGATTTTGCAAGAAAGAGAAAACACGGTTTGAAGACCTGTTGAGAGCGGTACACCTTATAGATTCAAATTACAAGTTAAACATGAAAAAGGAAGTCGAGAAAATACCTTGGTTACTGAGAGATATGGATATAAAGGACATTTTGGAGCATCCGATGTGGAACAGAAACAATGAAATTTTGGAAGAGGAGATACAAGAAATAGTAAGTAATGAAGATGCATGGATCAAGAAGGGAAAAACGTTAATCATCGAAATAAATACAACCCATAATATCATTTCCTCCATAGCAAGGAAGATCGCTTGGAGCACAGGTATGGATACAGTGGTAATGAACAGGGGGCTTGACAGGTATGTTCAGATATACGTGAGAAGCAAGAATAACCTGACAGGGCTGATAGATTTACTGAAGGAGAAAAACCTAAAGGCTGGAGGTAAAAGAGATGTTGTTGGAATTCTGGCAGAAAGGGAAAAGGCTGAAGAAATATTGGAATTTGTTGTGAATTTTCTTGAGAAAAATGACGAGAGGTAATCCGATGGAAGGAAAGGTAGTGTGGTTCACTGGTCTGCCATGCTCTGGAAAAACAACGATAGCGAGAGAAGTCATGAAAAGGCTGAAAGAAGAAGGATACGATGTGGAACTTTTAGATGGAGATGTTTTAAGGAGCTGTGTTAGAAATACCGATTTTTCGAGGGAGGGAAGGAGCAAGCATCTAAGGTATGTTGCTTTAATAGCAAGTCTTTTAGAAAGAAGGGGAGTTATAGTTCTATGCTCCTTTGTAAGTCCGTATCGCGAGAACAGGGAATTCGCTCGATCCGTGTGCAAGAACTTTATTGAAGTTTATGTAAAGGCACCTATTGAGGTATGCATAAAGAGAGATACAAAAGGGTTGTACAAGGCTGCTTTATCTGGGAAGATAAAAGGTTTTACCGGTGTAGACGATCCTTATGAAGAACCAGAAAATCCAGAGATTGTGATAGAGACGGACAAGGAAGGTGTAGAGGAAGGCGTGCAGAAGGTTCTGCGCAAGATTTTTTCATGAAACTTTGTGCAATTTCCCGATAATAAAAGTTTTATATCGATTTTTCGATACCTGCTGAGGAGAGGTGGTAAGAACGTTTGATTTAAATTTAAAGTTTGGATCGAGCGCGGGAAAGGTTTGGAAAGTTCTTGATGAGTTGAAGCTCTGTTCCGAAAGCGAGCTTAAAAAACTCACGGGCTTGGATAAAGAAGAATTTTACGGTGCAATTGGATGGCTGGCGAGGGAGAATAAGATAAGAAAAGAAGAGGAAAGATACTACTCTCTTGGAGATACAAACTTGGTTGGAGATATAGGAAAAAAGGCCGGAAAGGTATGGAGGGCATTGAATATATGGGATGAGCTTTCCACCTCAAAACTCACAAAACTCACAGATTTAAAAGAAGAGGAACTGTTCTCTGCTTTGGGATGGTTGGCAAGGGAAGGAAAAGTTGAGCTAACGAGCAAGGGATGGAAATTGAAATAGGCGAACTGGAAAAGGATGGGGCATGAAAGTGGCTATGATTGGCTGGGAGTATCCGCCTTTCAAGGTAGGCGGTTTGGGAACGCACTGCTACTGGCTAACTCAACATCTTGCTAATCTTGGGGTAAAAGTAGATTTTTATGTACCAAAAAGGAGCAGAGCAATCAATGTAAAGGAAAAAAACTTAAAGGTTATCGAGATCGGAATCACAAAGGTTTATCCGTATGATAGGGTAGAAGAGGGTGCATTAGAAGGAGACTTTTTTGAGTCGGTCAATACTTACAATGAGCTATGCGCCGAAAAGATCCATGGCAATTACGATTTAATACATGTGCATGACTGGCTTACTGTGAAGGCTGGTATCAACCTAAAGCACAAGTTAGGTAAACCTTTGATAGTTACGATACACTCAACCGAATTCGATAGGAGTGGATGGCTAAATCCAAACGAATATTTCATAAACGTAGAAAAGGAGGGGATGGAGAGGGCAGACAGAGTTATAGCCGTTAGCCACTATACCAAGAAAGTGATAGTTGACAACTACGGTATACCGGAGGATAAGATAAGGGTTGTGCACAACGCAGTTAACCATGTTGGAGAAGGAAAGAAAAAGAGAAAGATAGTTCTCTTTCTTGGAAGATTGACAATCCAGAAAGGTGCAGAATTTTTCCTGAGGGCGGCAAAGAGAGTACTTGAGAAGGAAGACTGTTTGTTCGTCGTTGCTGGCGGTGGAGACATGTTGCCAAGGTTAGTGGATCTCTCTGTGGAGCTAGGCATAGCGAATAGGGTAATGTTTACCGGTCCTTTAACTGATGAAGAAGTAAAGCATCTTTACAGGATAGCATCTGTCTATGTTATGCCCTCAGTGAGCGAGCCTTTTGGCATAACAGCTCTTGAGGCTGCCTCAGCTGGAGCCGCAACCATCGTCTCAAAGAATTCTGGTGTAAAAGAGATCTTGAAACATTGTTTGACCGTTGATTTCTGGGACACGGATGAAATGGCAAATAAGATAATAGCCTTGCTGAGATACGACCCACTGCGTAGGGCAATAACAAGAAATGCAAAGAGAGATCTGAATTTCATAACTTGGGAAAGAACCGCGCAGAAAACGTTGGAAGTATACAGGGAAGTGGTATAAATGCCGGCGATCTGCATGTATTTTGAAGTTCACCAGCCTTTCAGATTAAACAGATTTTCTGTTTTTAACATCGGAGAGAACTTCAATCCATTTGAAGTATACTTCAATCATAAGCTAAACAAGGTTCTGTTTGAAAGAGCTGTCAGAAAGTGTTACCTTCCAACAAACAAGTTAATTCTGGAATTAATAGAGGATACCGATAGGAATTTCAAGGTTTCTTTCAGCCTCACCGGAACATTCATGGAATACTGCGATGCTCTGGCGCAAGAAGTCATGAGATCTTTCCAGGATCTCGTTGAAACTGGTTGCGTCAGTCTGATCTGCGAAACTTACTATCATTCTTTGTCTAGCCTGTTTGAAGATCTGTCAGAGTTTAAAGAGCAGGTAGAAATGCACAGGAATGCCATAAGGAGCAGATTTGGTTACGAACCAAAGGTCTTTAGAAACACCGAAGCAATCTACGATAACAGGATAGCAAAAGAAATAGAGAGAATGGGCTTCAAGGGAATCATAACTGAAGGAACCGAGAAAATACTGGGATGGAGATCCCCAAATTACATTTATAGACCAGTTAACGCTCCAAATTTAAAAGTTCTCCTTAGAAATCACAGGCTAAGCGATGATATTGCTTTCAGGTTCTCCGCGGTTGGATGGGAAGAATATCCATTGACCGCAGATAAGTATGCAAGATGGCTTTCTTCATGTGAGGGAGAGATCGTAAATATCTTTATGGATTATGAAACATTTGGAGAGCATAACTGGCCAGAAAGCGGGATATTTGACTTCCTGTATCATTTACCGAGAGAGGTTTTGAAGTATCCAAATAACTACTTTGTAACGGTTGACGAAGCGGTAGAGAGATTTTCTCCCGTTGGAGAGATAGATGTACCTTTTGCGATATCTTGGGCGGATAACGAGAGGGATGTTTCTCCATGGTTGGGTAACGAGATGCAGATAGCCTGTTTCAACGAGCTGAAGGAGATAGGTAAGATGTTAAAAGATAAAGGAGATGAGGATTTGTTGAAACTCTGGAGACTTCTCCAAACATCCGATCACCTTTATTACATTTCTACCAAAGGCTTTGCGGATGGAGAGATCCACAAGTACTTTAGTCCTTATTCAAATCCATATGAGGGATTTATCAATTACATGAACATCCTTCAAGACCTGAGGAGAAAGGTGGAAGGAGGGCGACTATGAAAATATTGCATTTTTCTTGGGAATTTCCACCCAAGATCGTTGGTGGGCTTGGAACCTTTGTAACGGAACTTTCCGCCGCCCAAGTGAGGATGGGAAACGAAGTTACCGTCTTCACCATGAACTATGGAAACAAGCTGATAACGGTAGATAACTACAGGGGAGTAGAAGTTCACAGACCAAAAATACCGAATTTTTCAACAACCCTGTATCTATTTGCGGACAACGAGCTTCGCCAGTGGGGAGATGGATTCAAATTTTTTGCGGATGTTGTGAGCTACAATATACTGTCTGCATCCAAGCTCATACATCTTTTAGTTGGCAAGGATGGAAGGGTCTTCGAAATTGTGCATTCACACGATTGGCTCGGCATAATGGCTGGTATTAGTGTAAAAGAAGCGCTTAACCTTCCCTTGATTTTCCACATACATTCAACCGAGAAAGGTAGAACGATGGGAAGGGGATCCAGAATCATTGAGGACATCGAGTACAAGGGAGGAGAAATTGCAGACTGCATAATAACTGTATCTGAGGCAATGAGAGAAGAACTGTACAGGCTCGGTTTCTCTCCAAAGAAGATAAGGGTTTGTTGGAATGGAGTGGATGTGGAAAAGTACAATCCAGCTCGCGTTACAGAGGAAGATAGGTTAAGGTTGAGAAGAAGCTATGGTATTGGAGACGATGAAAAAATGCTTCTTTTCATAGGCAGGTTGGTCGGCGTGAAAGGGCCAGACAACTTGATAAAAAGCATGCCCTCCATACTGGAAGAATTTCCAAAGACAAAGCTCGTTTTGCTTGGCGAAGGTGAGATGGAAAGCTATCTAAGGATTTTGATAAGGGAAATAGGACTGGAGGATGAAGTAATCTTGAGGGCAGAATTTGTGGATGAGGAGGAAAGGATAAGACATTATGCAGCTGCAGATGTTGTTGTCATTCCTTCACTGTATGAACCTTTTGGCATAGTTTGCACTGAAGCCATGTCTATGGCAAAGCCCGTAGTTGTTGGCGCAAAGGGAACGAGCGGAATGAGGGAACAGGTTATACCAAGTGGGGAAAAACAGTGTGGAATTCATGTCAATCCATATGATCCAAACGACATTGCATGGGGGGTGAAGCAAGTATTGGGGATGGAAGACTGCGGAGCTTGGATGGGAAGGAACGGGAGAGAAAGAGCCATCCAGTGCTTCAGGTGGGATATAGTTGCTTCGAAGACGCTCGATATATACAAGGAAGTGCTGTACAGATAGGATAAAGGAGATCAAAACAAAGTTATCAGAAGAGTTAAAAAGGGGGATAGAGGGAAGTGACGATAAGGAGTTTATAGTTACCAATGGAATAGGTGGATACTCTTCTCTGACTTTACTCAACAGCCAGAGGAGAAAATTTCATGGTTTGCTCGTTGCTAGCATGAGCCCGCCATTGAACAGGTGGGTTATCGTTGCAAACATGGAAGAGAGATTGGATGAAATAAACCTTTCAAGCTGTAAAAAAATTTTCAAGTACGATCTTTTACCGGAGCAAGTTTATGAAGTAAATGGTATAAAGTTAAGGAGGAGAATTTTTATGCCATACGCAGAAAACACAACGGTTCTTCTCTACGATGCAAGCGACAGGATAACTTTTTCTTTTTCCCCTATCCTGGCCTTCAGACATTTCTATGAAACCTTAGATAAGAAGTTGGATTTCAAGATGGTGGAAAAAGATGGTGAGGTGGTGTACAGTTGTAGAAATTTGAATTTAAGGATTATTGCGCCTTTCTCGAGTTTTTCGAGAGAAGTTGGATGGATAAAGAAAACCTACGATATAGATAGGATGAGAGGGGAAAGCTATGAAGATTTGCTATTTGTTGGAGGGAAATTTTGCATAAGCAAGAAGAATTTTCACATCATTTTCACCCTTGAAGAAAAGAACTATGAACCATATAAAGAGCTTGAAACCGAGCTGGCCAGAAGGAAGGAAATTCTGAAAAAAGCCAAACTCAAACTCTTGCCAGATCTGCTGGTTCTAACTGCTGACAGTTTTGTCGTTAAAAGAGAGAATTCGAAAAGCATAATAGCTGGTTATCACTGGTTTGGAGAATGGGGAAGGGACGCCATGATTTCTCTACCCGGTCTGCTCCTCGTTACAAACAGGTTAGATGAGGCAAGGGAGGTTATCCTCAATTTTTTAAGGTACATGCAGAGAGGTCTTATTCCAAATTCATTTCATGATAGGGATGGAACGATCGTTTACAATTCAGTTGATGCCCCACTTTGGCTTATAGACAGGATATTTCAGTATCTCAAGTACACTTGGGATACCTCTTTTGTAGAGAGAACATGGCCATCAATCGAATCGATATTTCTCAACTTTACCAAGGGAACGCTCTTTGGCATAAAAATGGATGAGGATTGCTTGCTCCGCCATGGAAAAAACCTGACATGGATGGACACGAGGGCAACCCCTAGAGAAGGTAAGGCTGTAGAGGTGCAGGCTTTATGGTACAATGCTCTAATGATAATGAACACTTTATCAAACCTGCTTGGCAAGAAAAACGATTTCCGTAAAATTGCAGATCGCGCTAAAGCAAGCTTTATGGAGAAGTATGATAGGGTTTATGATGTCATTGGAAGAGATCTTTCCTTCCGCCCAAATGTTTTGCTTGCAATTTCTCTAGATTTTCCCTTGATAGAAGGTAACTTGGCAAAAGAGATACTGGAAAGAGTGGAGGATGAATTAGCCACACCTTTTGGTTTGAGAACGTTGAGCAGGAAAGATCCAAATTACAAGGGAAGGCTAATTGGGGAGCATGATAAGGATGAAGCTTATCACAATGGAGTTGCATGGCCATGGCTTATTGGTCAGTTTGTAAGAGGTTATTTGAGAGTTAACGGGTACAGCGAGATTAACAGGAAGTATCTGCTCGAGAGATACCTCGAGAATATCTTGCTGAGTCTAACAGATGGATGTATAGGCAGCATCAATGAAGTTTTTGATGGAGAAGAACCTTTCTCCCCAGGCGGTTGTGTATCCCAAGCATGGAGCGTCGCCGAACTGCTAAGAGCGATAGTGGAGGATATCCTTTTCAAGAGACCACCCTATGAGAAGAGGTTGCAAAACTATCTTTAAGTGAATTTCCTTTTTGCCTTAGATGGAAGACGTCGGAAAGGTTATTCGGCTGATAAGAGAAGAGATGAAAAAGCATGGGAACATTCTCGATGAAAAATGGAAGAAGATAGATAAAAATCCTTTTACGGTCCTTATTTCATGCTTGCTCAGCTTAAGAACGAAAGACGAAGTAACGGCTGAAGCTTCTGTAAGACTGCTAACAAAGTACAAATCTCCAGAAGACCTTGCAAACGCACCTCTGGAAGAGATAGAGAAGCTCATTTTCCCAGTTGGATTCTATCGTGTGAAAGCAAAAAGGATAAAGGAGATATCAAAGTGCATAGTGGAAAAATTCGATGGAAAGGTGCCGGACAAGTTTGAAGAACTTCTAAAGATAGATGGTATTGGAAGAAAAACGGCGAGCGTCGTAATGGCATATGGATTCAACAAAGAAGGTTACATTGCGGTTGATACGCACTGCCACCGCATACCAAACAGGCTTGGATGGATAAGAACAAAAACACCAGAGGAAACGGAAAGGGAGCTTAAGAAAATCGTGCCAAAGGAATACTGGAAGGAATTGAACCACCTCTTTGTGAGGTTCGGTCAAACCATCTGCTTGCCAATCTCGCCCAAGTGTAGCGTGTGCCCGGTTGAGAAGTACTGTAAGAAAGTTGGCGTCAAAAGGCATCGCTAGTTTTCATCTTGAAAGGGCATGAAAGACATATTTTGTTGGTATCCTCTTTCTCTTTCCAGACCAATAACCGCAAGTTTGACATACATATTCAATCGTAACCTCCTCTCCCCATATGGTTAGATTTTTAATTTCATCTAAGTTCGAACCGCAAACTGGGCACTTGGCTAAGATTTTCTCCGGATTTCCTTCTCTTGAATAGATCTCCACGGTTGCTAGTTTTTCCTTGATAGCGATCTTCCTTAACCTCCCTTCGCTCACATGATATACTTCCTCACCCTTCTTTAAATAAGAAGAAACCAATTCCCTGAGCCTTTTCTGCGAAGAAACAATCCTGTTTTCTTCAAATACCTTCTTAAGAGCTCTTATAACTTGCTCCCTTGTTGCGACCTTCATCCAGTTGCTTATTCTATTTCTAGTGTTTAATTTTTCCCTTACCAAACCTCATGACATTTCTGCAAAACTGGCATGTTTCGACATTAGAAACTTCTCCGCAGATAGAGCAGTGTTTGATCTTCTTTTGATCTTTTTTTCTTTCTTTGAACATGTTTCTCACAAAATTCTGCTTGAATCCCGGAATTTCTTTTTCAATATCATCTATTATCCTTCTCCATTTATCAACCACAGCATATGGGCATTTTATACCCAGCGCAGGGAGGTTAATGGATTCTACATAAAGGCTGTTCTCTTGATCGGTTCTGAGAAACAGGGGACGTATCCTTGTAACTATTTTGTCGAATCCTTCCGTGCGCGGTCTCTGCTTATCTATCCACTCCATGTTTCCAGCTATCCAATTCTTAAAAAAATTTGTTAGGATATCATCTGCATTGTGACCGGTTGCTAGGGCATCGAAGCCATTTTCTCTAGTAAATCTGTTCATCAAATACCTTTTGGCGTTACCGCAAACCGAACAAACCTTTTTCACATCCACATCCTCTATCCTAAAGCCGTAATCGGATAACCTCACAACATTCAATTTTATATCGAGTTTCTGACAAACTTCCCTGCATATACTCTCTGCTTTGGAAGAATAAGCACCTATACCAAGATCTAGGTGTAATGCTTCTATAGAGATCTTGAATTTATCTTTCAACTTGTTGAGCACGTGAATCAGCGCTATGCTATCCTTGCCACCTGATAGAGCCACACAGATTCTTTCCCCATTTCTTACAATCCTGTACTTTTTCATGTCATCTTCTACTCTTCTCTCATAGAATACCCTGAAGCAATTCTTGCACAGCTGTATCCTGTACGCTCTCAACCTGATCTCTGCTTTTCCTCCGCACATCTTGCATTTCATTATCTTGAGAAATGGAAAGATGCGATTAAAACAGTTGCTGTTGTGTTGAATAGTTCTGCATCCAGTATCATGAAGGAGAACGAGATGCAGAGGAGGAACTGGAAAGAGTATAACGACAAATTAGTGAGGAGAGGAGAGGTTTATATATCTTTGGATTTCCTTGATAGCTGGGATGATGAGCTTGCAAAAATGAACAAAGGTAAGGTTGGTAGACCTTTTGTCTATCCCCAAAC
>JAGHAD010000119.1 GCA_021161685.1 Thermoplasmata archaeon
ATTCAACTTACCCTATGTTCCAAACATAACGTCATAATCCATAACGATATTATGAAAGGATCCGTTGGGGTGTTTATCTATTGCTTTTCGGCTGAGAATAATGTCATTGAAAACAATATCTCAAAAAATAAGGTGGGAGTTGATCTTATAAATTGTTGGAATAACGTTATTTCCCACAATAACTTCATATGGAACTTCAGGCATGCCAAGTTCTGCGAGGTATCTCCCTCCAAAAATTGCTGGAATGAGAATTACTGGGATAACTGGCGATTACCTCTACCGAAACCGATACTGGGAGGGGATTGTGGTCTTTCTATTTTTCCTTATCTCATCGATTTTGATTGGCATCCGCTGACGCACCCATATGAATGGTGGAAGGACTAGGTCAACAATGCAGCGAACTTGAAGTTGCATGAAGTTGTCAGCAATTTTAATCATTCATAATGCAGTTTAAATTTCTTCACGTCAACTCCTCTACCTTTATCTACATACCCAACTTCCTTGACTTCTGCCTCCGAATTCTTTTCGAGTATTGATATAGCATCATCCTTTTCATCTCTTGGAACGATCACCGCAAGACCCATCCCCATGTTGAATGTCTGGAACATCTCTTTCCATTCAACCTTTCCTTCCTTCTGTATGAAATAGAAAATTGGTTGGGGTTCCATTGGATCTGAGATCACAAACTTGACTTTCTTGTTAAGCCTCATCAGGTTCTTAATCCCACCCCCAGTTATGTGAGCCAAACCGTGTACATCTATATTCCCGAGTAATTCCAAAATTTCCTTTACGTATATTCTGGTTGGGGTTAGGAGGATATCCCCAAGACTTTTATTACCGAGCTTATGGGAATAAGAAAAACCTTTTTCTTTTAAGATTTTTCTGACAAGTGTATATCCATTTGAATGCAATCCACTGCTCCCTAAACCAATTATGACGTCGCCTTCCGTTATCTTATCTCCAAGAACTATCTTCGATTTTTCTGCATACCCTATACAAGCTCCAGCCAAGTCCATACCCCTTATCATATCTGGTAGGGTAGCTGTTTCTCCACCAACGATCGAGATGTTTGCCATCTCGGCTCCCCTTGATAAGCCCTTTCCGATCTCCTTCGCAATCCTGGGATCCATCCTCTCCATTGCAAGATAATCCACAAACGCTATTGGTTCCGCTCCGACGCATATACAATCATTAACATTCATAGCAATGCAGTCGATGCCTATTGTATCCCATTTTCTCATCTCATTTGCCACCATTATTTTACTCCCCACTCCATCTATACAAAATGCTAGAACATGCTCTCCAAAATTTATAAGACCCGCGTAATGCCCCCCAATGTGTTCTCCTATTCCCTTTCTGCGAAAGCGAATTGCTGAAAGAATGCCTTCCACCGCCTTCTCTTCCAAGGATATGTCAACACCACTCATTGCGTATGTAAATTTCTCCATGGTTTTCGTTTAGGTTAAGTCAAATGATAAATTTTTTCGATTTCTTCATCATTTTTCGGGCATGAAGTTGGTTGATATTGGAGAGAGAGGCTTGGTCAAAAAAATTCTAGGTTTTTTGGAGAGTGTACCTTTCATAGGAGATGACAGTGCCTGCATCCCATACGGTGATAAGTTCATTCTTGCTACAATCGATAGCACATGGAGAAGAACTCACTTTCCAGCAGAAATGAAGCCAAAGCAGATTGGCTGGTTCGTTACGGCTATATCTCTCAGCGATATTGCTGCGATGGGCGGACATCCGCTTGCTGTGCTCATTTCTATCGCTTTACCAAAAGAAAGTGAAGAAGAAATGGTTCTAGAAATAGTTGAAGGAGCTGAAGAATGCGCTAGAAAATACAATGTACACGTCGTTGGAGGAGATACGAAGGAGCATAAGGAGTTGACCCTCAGTGGGGTTGCAATTGGAGAGGTGGAAAAAAGTAAAGTATTGCTACGAAAGGGACTGGAAGTTGAAAATCTTGTTGCTGTTACCGGTCCTTTGGGAGGAGCGGGGGCAGCCTATATTGCAATCAGAAACAAGATAAGAGGAATTTCGTTGGACAGGTTGTTAAAGCCAACTCCAAGGATAAAGGAAGGTATCGATCTATCGAAGTTCCGTCTTGCTACTTCATGCATGGATATATCTGATGGATTGGCTTCAACGCTGTATCAGTTATCTGAAATAAATGGAGTCGGCTTCAGGATATACAAGGAAAAATTGCCGATCGCACGAGAAGCTATAGAAGTGGCAAAATACCTTGAGATGGATGCGAGTTCAATAGCCCTATTTTACGGTGGGGACTATGAGCTGATCTTTGGTATCAGAAGAGAAAAGGTAGAAAATGCAATTGAGAGGATGGGAAAGGATAAGGTAAGGATAATAGGCGAAGTTGTAGAAGAGAGGAAAATAACTTTAACTCACGATGGGAAAGAGGAGGAGATACCAGATAGAGGTTTTGAGCACTTCCGTAAAGAAAATTATTTATGACTCTCTATTAAATCTGTTCGTTGATGAAGAAATTGGGCTTACTGCTTATCATATTTGCAGTTCTCTTTCTCCTGCTAAGCACACTCTTTCTCCATGTTAAGGAAAGCGAAAACTCGAGGCCCATTGTTATCATAGACTATCCAAAGGAAGGAAGTAAAGTATCTGGCACGTTGATTGTGCATGGTAGATCATTTGATAAAGACAATGATACCGTGAGAATTCAGTTCAAGTTAGATAACGGTAGCTGGAAAGAGATCGATGGTTTTCCCAATTGGTTCTTCGAGATAGACACCAGATCCTATCATAACGGATTGCACACCATTTTTGTAAGGGGATTTGATGGAAAGGCATTTTCAGAGATAACGAAGGTGAATTTTTTTATAGAGAACAGGATAGAGAAGGACGTTCATAGATGGGCATTATTCGTAGCTGTAGCTAACAGGCCAGATGTAGAAACCAAGCTTGGAAATGGCTGCCTCTGGCTGGCTGAAGAGATGGCGAGATATTTTATAGATAACTTTAACTATCCTCCAGAGCATATCACCATACTTTTTGATGATGGGTGGATTAGATCAAAGAATGGAGAAGGGGAGCGATTATTTACTCTTCAGGAAAGGGAAAATAAGATAAAACATGTCATCTATGGGCCAGCCACTAAGGAGAGGATAGAACGAGAAATAGTTGGCATAGTTGATGAAGCGAATAGGTATAGAGATAGTGAAGTTTTTATCTGGTTTGCATCCCATGGAGTGGGAGATATCAAAAATAAGCTTACTGGAGGAAAAGTTTTAGAACACAGCGAAATTTTGACTTGGGATGGCGTTTTATCTGATGAGGAGCTAGGTGAGTTGCTTGCACCATTAAAGGTAGAGGCATGTATATTGATAGACGCCTGCTATAGCGGTGGATTTGCGGAGAAAACCATCTTTGGTTTACCCTCTCTAACCCATTCGGGTTTACCAGCAGATGGAAGAATAGTCATAACGGGAACAAGTAAATTCTCTATTGGCTATGCGAGCACCACCAAAGGGCCTATTTTCACCCAGTTATGGTTTGAGGGGATAAGAGCGAAGAAAGCAGACGGTTTCAAAAGAGGTTTGCTGTGCGTTGGAAGGCTTCCTTTGCTTGATTTCTTTAAAGATGGAAAGGTGTCAGTCGAGGAAGCTTTTTATTATGCAAAATACAAGCTAAGAACCCAGTATAGGAGCTTCTTCTGGATGCAACCACAAATGAACGACAGGTATCCTTCATCGCCCCCCTTCGGCAATGTCAGAGAGATGTTCTTGGGAGGTTAGTTCATTGCAAAGTTATTAAAAGGATTTATTTTATAACCCTAAAGGATGGTAGAATTCAAGGTCGTGGTCAACGATATAAAGCAAGGGAAATCGTATCAAATACCAGTAAGTGGCCATCATGCAAATGCTCTTATTGGAAAGAAGATAGGCGAAGAAGTTGACGGAATCTTCGTTTCTCTACCAGGATACAAACTTGTAATAACTGGAGGCACAGATAAGGATGGCTTTCCGATGAGACCTGATTTGCCTGGCATGGGGAGAAGGAGATTGCTTTTAAGCGGTGGCGTTGGTTTCAGACCAAGGAGAAAGGGGGAGAGAAAGAAGAAAATGGTTAGGGGAAATACCATAAGTAAAGATATCGTCCAGATAAACATGAAGGTTGTGAAATATGGTGCGAAGTCGATAGAAGAATTGTTATCTGCGATGAAGAAAGAGGAGAAATGATGCTGCCAAAGCAACCCGAAATCAATATAGGAATGATAGGACACGTCGATCACGGCAAGACTACTTTAACGCAGAGGCTCACCGGAAAGTGGACAGATG
>JAGHAD010000018.1 GCA_021161685.1 Thermoplasmata archaeon
AGTAGCTTACGTATATTTACTGGGTGCATCCCTTATCCCCTTTATCCCAGAAACAGGATGCACCCTAAATTTTTCTATTTCTTGGACTTTCGGAACTACTGTTCTTGGACTTTCGGAACTACTGCTGCTGAACAATTAGGAACCTAGCTCCTGAAATCGTTCTTTTCATCTAATCCCTTTTTATTTTTTCTTGTAACACAATCTTCAAATATCCGAAGAGAGATGCGTTCGATTAGATGGTCGAATTTACAGGAGAGACGAAGGATAGGGTAACTTTCTATGTTGATGTGATAATGTTCGTTATAGTTGCAATATCACTGGTGTTTTTGGTTCTACATTCGTACAATGCCGGTTATGCTGCTGGAGAAGGAACATATATAAATGCGCAACAAGAAATGATGTATATGGCAGCATGCATAGCATTCCTTGCTCCCTCAATGACATGGATATTCATAAGGTTCTTCAAACGGCGATAGGCACGAGCTAGACCGGGGAGGTCGGCGTTCCCTGTAACCAGAAATCGTCGATATGCTGGGGTCGAAGTCGAGGGGCGGTGCGTGAGGTGGCGAGGTGATCCACCCGCGGACGATGAGGCTTCGTCCCCAGGGGCTGGAGGTGATGTAAGCGTGTGGCTGGAGAGCCACGCGCGCATCTTTGCTGTGGGGATCGGGTCAGGCCCGGAAGGGGGCAGCCCTACCACAGACTGCCAGCGCTCTGGGGGTAGCGAAGCTGAGAAAGTGGGTGGGCAATCATCTGCCGCCCTGCGCATCCACCCGAGACGCGCTCGTGCCCGCCAAAGTTTTATAATGAAGATCATTTAGTGGGAACAGAATGGAGTGCACACTGAGGGATGAAGCTCTTATAGGATGGTGGGAAAATTTCTTCCTCGAATACTGCAAGTCAGATATAGAAACTGTTGCCCTCGAATATCCTCAGAAGAGAAGCTTACTCGTTGATTATTGGAAGATAGACAGGGTAGATCATGAAATGGCAGATCTTTTGATTTCAGATCCGCAAAGAGTTATAGCGAATGCTGAAGAAGCTCTAAACTCGATTGATGTGGCAGTGGATAAGAAAATGAAGTTGCATTTCAGGGTTTACAACTTACCAGAAACCCAACATATTGCTATAAGAAACTTAAGGGCAGAGCATTTGGGAAAGCTGGTAGCGGTGGAGGGTCTGGTTAAGAAGGTTACCGAGGTCAGACCAAAATTGAAAACAGCTGTCTTTGTATGTCAGAGATGTGGAGCAAGAATAAAGGTTGAGCAGGATGAGGATGTCTTAAAAGAACCTTTGGAATGTTATGAGGAACAAGGAGGGTGTGGAAGGACTTCGACTTTCAAGCTTTATCCTTCTCTTTCAACCTTCATAGATTCTCAGAAGATAGAGATCCAGGAAAGTCCAGAGGGATTGAGAGGGGGGGCACAGCCGGAGAGGATAACAGCCTATCTGGAGGATGATCTAGTTGGAGACATAGCCCCTGGAGATAGGGTGGTGATCAATGGTCTGCTGGTTGCTCAACAGAGGAAAAGAGGGGGACAGAGGTTAACATCTTTTGATAAGGTAATAAAGACCATAAGCATAGAGAAATTGGAGCAGGCTTTTGAGGAAGTTGAGATAAGCGAAGAAGATGAAAAGAAGATAATTGAGGCGAGCAAGCTACCGGACATATATGAAAGAATTAGGGATAGCATAGCACCAACAATATATGGCTTGGAGACAGAAAAGGAAGCTATTGTTCTTCAGCTATTTGGAGGTATTCCAAAGGTAATGCCGGACGGAACGAGAATTAGAGGAGATATACATGTCCTTTTAGTTGGAGATCCAGGTACGGCAAAATCTCAATTGCTTTCCTACGTTTCGAAGTTAGCCCCAAGAAGCATATACGCATCTGGAAAAGCCACATCTGCTGCAGGCTTGACAGCTGCAGCTGTAAGAGATGAGTTCGGAGAAGGTCACTGGACTTTAGAAGCTGGAGCCTTGGTTCTCGCCGATATGGGAGTAGCCTGCATAGATGAGATAGATAAAATGTCTGATCAAGATAGAAGTGCTCTGCATCAAGCCATGGAACAGCAAGAGATAAGCATTGCAAAAGCGGGAATAAATGCAACCTTGAAATCTAGGTGCGCTATCCTAGCTGCTGCAAATCCAAAGCTAGGGAGGTTTGATGAGTTCATACCAATTCATGAGCAAATAAACATGCCTCCGGCTTTGTTATCTAGATTCGATCTCATATTTTCATTGATAGATAAGCCCGATAAAGAAAGAGATAGCAAGCTAGCTCGCCACATACTTTTGGCTCATAGAGCGGGAGAGGTCAGGGAGCAAAGGAGGAGAATTAAGGATTCTAAATATACGGAGGAAGATGAAAAGAAAATGGTGGAGTTTATTACCCCATATTTTGATCCGGAATTCCTTAGAAAGTACATAGCGTATGCCAGGAGAAACGTGTTTCCAGTTTTGCAGGAAGATGCAATAAAGAGATTAGAAGAATATTACGTTTCTTTAAGGAGTTCATCCGAAGAATCGATACCTTTTACTCCAAGACAACTTGAGGCTTTCGCCAGGCTAGCGGAGGCAAGTGCAAGGGTAAGGCTGAGTGATAAGGTGACGGTTGAGGATGCGGAGAGAGCTATAGCTATAATAGAGAGGTACTTGAGAAGGGTTGGTCTGGATAGAGAAACGGGAAGGTGTGATATAGATGTCATAGCTACAGGTATAAGCAGATCCCAGCATGATAGAATGCTAACCATCATAG
>JAGHAD010000134.1 GCA_021161685.1 Thermoplasmata archaeon
CATTTTCGGTTGGTATCTCATTCCATATCAGTATTCGAGCATTGTTCACATCAGACACCACAAGATGTTTTCCATCGGTAGCTATGCTGAAAGGCCAGTTCATCTGATCCCTTCCCGTTCCAGGGTCATTGGAGTAGAAATCCTTCTGTCCAAGAACGACATCAGGCGGGACATTACCATCTGGTAGAGTGTTCCAAATCAGAACTCTGTTGTTGAAGGTATCGGCAAGGAATAGATGCTGACCATCGGTTGCTATTCCCGAAGGATGGTTAAACATGAGAGGACCACCTGTTCTGTTGAAGTCTATCCCTGAGAGCATGATATCCGCTTCCTGTCCGGTGTGGAATGTTCCCGATGTCTCGCCAGATGCTACAGCATAACTTGAGTTGATGAACTCAACGGTTATCTCGTTGGATGGATGGTATGGTTTCTTTGGAGGATGCTCTTCATGAAAGCCATTCTCTTCCTGGTATGAAGGGGTCTTGATGCAACCTATACTTAAGGTTATGACAACGAGTATAACGAATAGTATCTCTCCTCTCATCATCATCGACAGGCTATTCCGCTGGATTATATAAGCTTATAGTGTTAACTTTTTCGAATCTCTTTTATCTGGTAAGGTCATTTGTAAGTTAGGTGGAAAGGATGATACATGGAATGACCCTCAAAGAGTACAAAGAGGCATACAGAGAGATAAGAAAAGAAGAAGGGCAAATCCTTATGGAAAAGAAGGCGAAGGCTAAATACAGGGCAATGGAGAAAAAAATAATTTTGAGGAGAGTGTCCCTTGTACGACTATCAATCTGAATCGCTCTTATCGATTTCCACTATCTTTTCTCTCGATTTTTCTCCCCTAACTATTCTGATATTTCTTTTTTTGATATTAAAGTATCTTGCAAGCACCTCAATCAAAGCCTTATTCGCCTTATTATCAATTGCTGGAGCCTTTACATATACCTTGAAATTTCCACCCTCCTCAGAAACACATTCCTTCTTTGCTTTCGGAACCACCCTTACCCTGATTTTAAGGATTTTATCATTTTCTTGCCTCTCGTTGCTTGATCTCATATCTGCATAATACATATTCCTTTTCTCAAAGATTGTGTTATCGTTTTCTCTACCTTTTTGCGCAAACCAGTCCACTTGCTAAGAGAGAACGATTTTCAGCAAAGTTATGAAGCCAATGGCAAGCGTTGCCACACCTATTACTTTCTCAGTATAGTTTTTTTGACCAATTTTCATTGTTATATGTGGTCCGATAAGTGATGCTATCAATGCTGGGATAGTTACAATGAGATAGATTGATATAAAAGATAATTTGCCAAGTACAGCAAAAGCCAGCAATCCGGCAATACACACAGGAATTTCCGCAATATCACCTATTGATACAGATGGTCTAACATCGTGATTGAGAACTATCTGTCCAGATACAACAACCGGACCAAAACCACCACCCATAAATCCTTTATTAAATCCTGCTATACTGGATATAAAAAGAAGTCTTTTAGATGTTTTCCTGAGCTTTATTCCAAGCAAAAGTAAAAGACCTAAAATAGTAACAATTAGACCGACATAAATCTTTGTGACGATCTTAGGTAGATTTACATTTAAAAATACACCAAGAAAAGCGAAAATAGTCGCCGGAATAGCCACAAGCAAAGCGACCCTTATATCTTTTCTTGTGAAATTTTTAACCTTAGTATGGGTTAAGCCACCACCTATATCAACAATTAGCTGAGAGAAAAGAACCGTGGGAACAACGACTTCGGGAGAATACCCCGCTATCAGGAGAATTGGTGCAAGAATAGTACCATAACACATACCAAGGGATGTGTCAATTAAAGCAGCTATGAATGCTACCATGGCCAAAGTGAACAGATTGAGCATCTTGATCACGTCAACTTCCGTGAAAGTTACCTAACAATATTATTCCATTAACCGTATTTTAAGTTGGTGTTAAACCAATACCCTTTGACGTCAATATACTTTGTTGTCACCGCATCGAGAATTAAAATCTTTGCCAAGGACGGAAAGAAAGCAGGGATCCTCATCTTAAAGACCTTATCGTCCTCATGCTCCTCGTTGTTACATGGACTGGCTTCCCAAAATGCTCTGAAAGAATTTTCTCCAATCGTTGCCCAACGGTTGCATAATGCATGTTCCTCTTCTCAAAGATTATATTATCAGTTTTAACGATCTTTATGATTCTAAGATTATCATCCTCCACCTTCCTGCACAGTTTGAGCATCTCTTCTTTCGTTATTCTCAAATTCTTGTAAAAGTTGATGCCCCTCACAAATGCAACCCCTCTTTTCCATTCATCTCTCTTGCTTTTCATTACCTTCTTTCAAACAACTTTGATGTTATAATCTTTAACCACAAAGCAAGTTGTAAACTGATAACAACTCTCCAGCAGCTGTCCATGCTGTGAGAGGTTCATCATATATAGATATCACATCATCAGAGAGTTTCTTTACATCCGTCTTAAAATCACCCTTCGGAAAACCACCTATCAGAAACATCACGTTCTTCTTGCACAGATCATCTATCGACTCCAGATACTCTCTCAGATTCACCTTCGTCCCATCTGGTGAAAACGTTACCACCCTATCTGGCTTCTCCTTCTCTATCAGTTTCTCAAGAGGTACCTCTCTCTCCAGCCAGAGCAGAGGATCCTCTGAATCTTCAGGTACCCTCTCAACCTTGAACAACTGCTCCATCAGACCAACAAACCTGTTATAGCTCCTCATTATCTTTGTGTCTCTCCTCACATAGATGACATCATCATTTCTTGTGTGCACTATCGTTTTAACCAGTCCTTTTTTATTTGCTATCGATTCCAAGGTTACCAGCAGGAATATATGAACAATATCGGGTCTTCCTCTTCTGTAGCCGTCTTCAAGATATCTCAAAGCGGTGTGATGATAATTCGAATCCAGAAGAATATCTTTTGATTCCCTCTCTCTTCTCTTTGCAGATGCAA
>JAGHAD010000052.1 GCA_021161685.1 Thermoplasmata archaeon
CCATGGCATGGTGTGCCATCTATAATCTATGCTGGAGGTGAAAAAGTTGACAGTGTCCGTTGGTCTGCCGTCCAAACTGCCATCCGCAAATTCTAATCCTTATCCATCCTTTGATTGCCTTCTTTTCATATACAAGAAGATCGCGAGAACGAGGACTATAATTATTGCAACGAGGATGTATGGAGATGCAGGAGATGGCGACGTTATAACTGCATCTGCGCTTTCCTTGAATTCTACGTTTCCCGCCATATCTATTCCGCTGGAGTAGATATAATATGTTTTTCCTTCAGATGCATCAAGTGAAAAGCTCTCATTTAGCGGGATCGTAATCTGTCTGAATCTATCGCTTCCCTTTTCGAAAATAGTTATGGTGGTGTAGTTAATGCCACTCCCTTCATCGCTCCCCTGCACCTCAACGTATATCTTTCCGTCCTTTAGATGAGCTTTGGCCTCGGTTGATGGCGGGACATCATCGAATATCAGAATGAGCTCGTTCGTCTCAACTGGCGGATTATAATCGAAATAAACTTCTGCATTTTCCTTTATCTCTTCTCCCACCTTGATACCATCTTTCAGATTTGCTTTGAAGCTCACCCATCCCTCTCCCTCTGGCGGATTTTTGTTGGGTGGAAGGGTTATATCCTTAAAAACGATCTCCACCTTTTCATCTGAAACGTTGAAGTACTTTAATTTTTCTGGATGACTGGATGAAACTAGCTTTATACTGCTCGCATTTATACCATCATCTAATGGAACGACAACCCTAATATCGTGTGCTGGTGCGGTAGCGTTCGCCAAGTTTTCAAAATGGATGGTAAAGGTTATTGGCTCAGTAAAGTTCCTCACATATTTTGAAGGTGATGAATCGATCGAGTTTGGATCGATGCTCCTGACCAGCTTGAACTGATTGGCTCCTCCTCCAACGAGACTTCCAGCCAAAAGTGCCGCAGCACCAAATTTTGCAGCATTCCACATTGTAGAGTATAAATTATATTCTGCATATTGAGTTGCTGATGGAATCCATGTTGCGATTTTACCGGTGGCAAAGTAGTAATGGAACCATCCTGGGTAAATTGTTTTCCCCTCTGCTGCAAGCTCAATCGTCTTTGCGGTGTGATGACCTATCCCAAGATACCATCCTCCAAATCTCGGATTTTCAGCGATCTTTATTATGTTTCCATAGACTCCATTGCTGTATCTCGCCTCGAGCCCTATTAAAGTCCTGTACCTTCCACTCAATCTCGAGAAGAAATGAACCGACTCCACTCCCATTTTTCTTGCAGTAGCACCGGCTGCAGCGCGAGCAAGGGAACCGCCGATCAATAACATCTCCACGTTTCCAGCGATCTCTCCTATGACCTTGCCAGCCTGCATGTAATCGTTCTTTGCTTTTATATCAACCAGCCCAAAGGTGGCTGCACTAAGAACACCTGCACCAAGTCCTTTCAGTCCTTCCCACGCCGTCGGCAAGAATTCTTCATTAAAGAATTCCTTGGCATACCATTTCGTCTTTTCCCATACTCCTCCCTCCACTGGAAATTCATTGGCTGATGATGCCTTTGCACTCATTAGAAAGGATGCCAGAGAAGGTTCTGAAGGTTTTTTGCTCTCTCCATACATCTTTTCGTTAAAGGTATCATATATCACGCTCCATGCGATGTAGTCAGACAATATCGGATTAATTTCATATAGATCGAGCAACGTCTCAACTTGCTTTTCATAATCGAGCTCGGTGAAATTTTTGAAGAAATCCTTCTCAGCCTGTTTAGAAATGTTCCATGCTTCGTTCAATAATTTATCGACATCATTGTACTTTGCCTTCAGCTCATTCCATTCATCCAGGGAGAGGGATGCAAACTCCGCAGCGATACATGGAAGATAAGAGGAATTGAACTTGAGTTTGGCATTTTCACCAAAAGCCATGTCTGGAGGAACGGTGAAGTATATGGTTATGCCGGCGCTCTGTCCAGCTTCAAGATAAGTTTTTACCATCTCGACATCGGGTGAGGATGCTATAATCTCTCCTCCTTTAATCTCATCGATACTAACATAATACGGTTTAAAAATCGCCACAAGGAAAACTGCATCTTTTTTTCCAACATTTTCAAGAATTAAGCGCTCTATACTTTTCCTGCCGGGCTCTACCCTAGGGAGGGCGCTTCCCCAGATTGTAAGAAGCGGCAATTCTATCGATACATTCGGTTTTGTGAAATTTGTCGCATTTGTAACCTCTTCCGTTAACCATGGCTCGTATATCAGAGTTCCCTCGTGAATGTATATCCTGTCTCCATCAGACGAATGGAGGACTTCGCCATTTCTTTTAACGTGGGGACCATTTGGAGAGCCCCAGTAATTTAGCTTGGCATCAACAAGAGCGATACAATCCTTTACGAGGCCCCCATTTTCATATATGTTGCAGTAATGTATGCTGATATTTTCACAATCCTCCTTGAGTGTTATGCTTCCGAGTTTGTTGCCCACTATATTACACCTGATTATTTCCATGGTTGAAGATATTGCGTATATTCCGATATTGTTGTTTTCTATCTGTGTCCTCTCCATCTTTATCTGGCTTCCTTCGGCATACAATCCATATCTTGCTCCACTTATTCTGCTGTTCTCTATGCTTATATCCGCATTTTTTGCATGTATGGCGTATGGGTAAAGAGAGGTTAAATCGTACTCAGAGGATAAGGAGTAATAGTAATCTATCTCAACTCCTTCCAGACTGTAATTTCCATCGATGAGGTAGATTACCGCCGATTCTTCATCAAGATTTTGAGCATTTTGGACAATCTTACAGTCCCTTATCTCGGCTTCCATCTTCTCAAGCACCACGCTGTGCCCTCCCATCAGCTTAACGTTATTTGCCATGGCACAATCTGACATTTCAAGATGTCCACCATACCCCATTATAATCACCGTTGGAATCGTACCGCCATGCAGTGGAGCGACAAAATTGCAACCCAGTATGGTTACGTTGCTGTCTTCGGTTTTCACTCCCCAAACGCTATCATGAAAATAGCACGATGACACGGTAGCTTCACTGTTCTGCAAGATGAGATAACCGCTCTTCGAAAAATCGCAATCATGTATGGCTACATTACTGTTCTTCGCAACTACCGAGCCAATATAAGATAACAGTGAATAAAGATATGTATCGCAATTCTCGATACTGCAATTTTCCATCACCAACTTTCCATCGTTTACCTTGAAATGGAAACCGGCATCCTCATTGATCCCTATCAGTATGGAATCATAGATGTACAGAGAGCCACCGTTTACTTCTATCCCATACTCTCCTTCAAATGAACAATTGAACTCTATAATCATGTTCCTGAGAGTTAGATTTCCTCCCTCCTCTACAACTATATTTCTTGATAGGCGAAGCTTCTGATCGCTGTACACTTCCTTTCCTGTTATGATGATATCCCCCGAATCTTCGCCATTTGATATTGGAAAGACGGTAGCAAGAAAAATCAGAACAGTAAAAATACTAGCTATCTTACGTCTGGAGTTCATGTCCACATATTAGAAGAATTTCTAATTAAATTTGTGCTTACAAATCGTCTCCAGACTGTCAACTTTTTATGAATTTAGGTATTTAAACCCCTCCTAGACCGGTTTGAATAGGTCTAGGAGGGGATGGAATTGCTAGACAGACTCCTGA
>JAGHAD010000034.1 GCA_021161685.1 Thermoplasmata archaeon
AATAATGCTCTATAACCTGCTGCTCGACATATGAACCACACACCCCCCACTCGAAGTAGAAGCACAATGAGAACAAAGAGTAGCCCCCTATAAACCCCCATAACGTGGAATTATGCAACACAGCACTCCCGTAGAAAGTCTTAAGTACAACTATACTATTTCCCATAACAATGGTAGGTATCATAGACCAAAGGGTTTTCAGGGCGTTGAAAAAGGTGATGCTACACTGGGGCTTCACGAATATTGAAGCAACCATATATTCTCTGCTTCTCTTGGAAAATAAAACTATGAGTGCAATAGAGATTGCAAAGGAAACAGGTTATGCCTACAGTTCCGTAATAAATGCTCTGAATGGGTTAAAAAGATTCCAACTCATTGAAAGAGAAAAAAAAGGAAAATGCTATTATTTCACTCCAGTTTCCAACATCGTTGAGATAATACGCAATGAGAGAAAAGCGGTTAGAAATTATCTGATAGAGTTGAGGGGTGCTCTAAAAGAAGAGGGGAAAAAATATTCAGAACTCCTAAGGCGTGTGGAGGAAGGGATAGAATATCTTGGAGAAGCTGAGGGAGGGGTGGTGTAGATGAAAGAGAAGAACCTAAATGAAGCGGAGATAATAGATTATCTCCACAAGGTGATGGATAACAAGTTTGTGAGTTTCATTATGAAAGAGATGACTGAGGTGAAAAAGCTGGAGAACTCCTTTGGCGTATATGCTGGAGTCATAACACCAGATGGTATAAGAGATAGAATGCATGCAAAAATAGTGGGAGAAGCCATTGAGAGGGGGGCGGAGAAGTTTGGTGTAGAACCCGAGGTAATTAAGGGATTCCTCAAAGACCCCTACTTTCAGAAGGGGTTTGCCGTGGTGATAAGGAGCATAGCGGAATATGGTATTACAAAGCCTCAAAGACTAATTGCCCCTTTTATGGTGGTATGGGATTTCACAAAGCAGTGCAACCTCAAATGTAAACATTGTTATGCAAATGCCTCCCCCTATCCTGCCCCCGACGAGCTCACGCTGGAAGAAAAATTGGAGGTTGTGGGTCAGCTGGATAAGGCAGGAGTGGCGGCGATTTCCTTCTCAGGCGGAGAGCCTTTGATAAATAAAGATTTCTGGGAGGTTGCGGAATATGCTGCTTCAAAAGGCTTTTACATTTCAGTTGCGACAAATGGGACGTTGATATCGGAAAAAGATGCAAAAAGGCTGAAAGAAGTTGGAGTAAGGTATGTTGAGGTTAGTCTGGACGGCCCGAATGCTGAGATCCATGACAGGTTCAGAGGAGTTGAAGGGGCATTTGAGAGAGCGATGGAAGGTATAGAAAATGCAAGGGATGCTGGATTGTCCACAGGTATAGCGACTACCGTAACCCATTATAACTTGGATAAGATCCCAGAGATGGTAGAACTTGGCAGGAAGTTAAAGGTTGATAGATTTATTGTTTTCAACTTCATACCAACGGGAAAGGGGAAAGACATAATTCGTGAAGATCCCAGCCCAGTAGAGAGGGAAAATCTGATGAAATATCTCTATGAGGAGTGGAAAAAAGGAGGTTTGCAAATCTTTTCAACGTCTCCTGCATATGCAAGAATTTCTATAACTGCAATGGATAAAGGCACCGGCGATAAAGTCTCGCCTACTCATTTTGCCGAAATTGAGATACCGAAGGAATTCGGCGGAGCAGCAAAAGCACTAACGGAGTTCATAGGGGGGTGTGGAGCAGGTCGCATATACTGCTCAATTGAGCATAACGGCGATATCCAGCCCTGCGTATTCATGCCAATTAAGGTGGGCAATGCCATAAAAGATGGTTTCGTGAATGTGTGGAAGAACAGCGACGTTCTAAACAAACTGAGAGACAGAGATAATGAAAAATTCGCTTGCCATTCATGCGCATTCAGATATGTTTGCGGAGGGTGCAGAGCGAGAGCGTATGCGTATTACGGTGATGTTCTCGCCCCCGACCCAGGATGCGTACTGATGAGGGAAGAGTGGGAGAAAATAAGTCAAAACATAGTTTAAAGGGATAAAATGAGGGTAGTGCTGACCTCCGATCCAAGTTTGACATCTACTTTCAGGAACATTCCCCTACTTGATTTTTTACCATGCGCACCAGTTGAAACCGTACCAAAGTTCATATACAAACTTCTGGACTCCCAACTACCAGATAAAGACGGTATCTTAATTCAGGCTCCATATGCAATAAGAAAGGTGGAGGCAGCATGCATAAAAGATGGCTTTGAGAGAGAAGAGGTTGTGGTTGCACATCCAAAAAAGATTGAGAAATTCATAGATGAGAAAACAACAATAGTTGGAGTAAATACCATGGACCCATACGGTCTAGGGCCGGTAACCTTGATGTTTACCGAAGGAGGAAAGAAAACATCCTATTCCAAATATCTTTTTACATCTTTTATAAGGAGATTGATGGATTTTAGGGCTAAAAAAGGATACAAATTTAAGATTGTTGTTGGAAGCCAGGCGGGATGGCAGTTTGAACTGAAGCAGGATTTAACCGAAAAATTAGGTATAGACCATGTGATATGGGGAGAAACCGAGCATGTTATAGGAGATGTTTTCAGGGATATAGAAAGCGGAGGGCCAGATATGTTTATAAAGATTAAAACATGGCCGGGAGTTGAGGATATTCCACCTGTTATAAATCCTACATTTAAGGGTATGGTAGAGGTTATGCG
>JAGHAD010000023.1 GCA_021161685.1 Thermoplasmata archaeon
AATCATGAAACTCCATCAGCACTTTAAAAGCTGGGATAGAACGGTTGCATATTACAACTTTGAGAGACCTCATATGAGTTTGCGTATCGATAGCCTTGAAACACCTCAAATCACTCGGAGGAACTTAATTCGGGATATTACACTTTTCCTTTCCAATGTTCTAAAATTTCTTTTACCAATTTGCATTACCCTTTTTGATGGAAATCTGTGAACTTTACTACTCGATACAGGGCGAGGGGAAATGGTCGGGTTATCCCACCGTCTTCGTCAGGGCGGCGAGATGCAACCTAAGGTGTAGTTTCTGCGATACAAAATACGCTTATCTGCCTGGAAAAAAGATGGATAATGAAGAAATTGTGAAGAAGGTAAAGGTATTTGGGACAAGATACGTATGCATTACCGGAGGGGAACCTTTACTGCAGAGGGAAACGATAGATCTGCTAGCTCTCCTTTTAAAGGAAAGATTCAGGGTTGTTTTAGAGACGAACGGCAGCATAGATATAGGAGAAGTGGTGGGAAAATTTTCTGAGTATGGGGAAAATCTTCTCATATCGCTAGATATAAAGTGTCCTTCTTCCGGCATGCACGAGAAAATGAAGCTGGATAATATTGAAAAATTGAGAGAGGTAGATCAGCTAAAGTTTGTGGTTATGAGCAGAGAGGATTATGAATATGCAAAGAATTTGATAGGAGAATTTGAGCCGAAGAGCGAGATTTTTTTCCAACCGGTCTGGGGCACGGATCCAAAAAAGCTTGCCAGATGGTTGATGGAAGATGCCCTTGATGCTAGACTATCTCTGCAAATACATAAAATAATATGGGGAGAGAGAAGGGGGGTCTAGCCTTCAAGCTTTGCTTGTTTACCCTTTAGAACGAGTTTCCATGCTTTGAAAATCGATATAATTACTCTCTCCATCACTTCAAGCCCCTTCTTCTCAAGCTCTTCATCTTCCTCTATCACATAAGCGGGATTGTTGTGAGGTATATTAATTAGGGAGGAAGACAGAACCTTTCTTGCTAGCATTCTCTCTTCGCCCACAACTTTCTTCGCTGGAATGCTACTTATGTCTATCCCACATCTCCTTACCTCTTCGAGAAATATTGGTCTGTGGAAAAGCTTTTGTAGCACATAAACCGCAAGTTTGGCTCTTTCTCTCTCATCCTTTGTCATGGATTTTATTCCCTCCCCTATCCCTTCATAGATATCCTTTGTTTTCTCCCTAGATCTTATGGAGTAAACCTTGGATGGCTTTATGTTCTGTTCTTTGAGAATACCGCTGTCTGCGAGTGCCTTGAGGTATCCGGTAAGAACTAACCTGTGAAATTTGAATCCATCTTTTTCCAGTTTTCTGTGGAGGCTTGATATCGATTCTTCTTTTTCTTTCAAGTACTTTAAGATCACATCTTTTAGAGTTAAATCTTTTTCAAATATCAACCGTCTCCCCAGAGTGGTAACAGAGCTGGTAATAAATAATTTTCTTTTGCCTCAGAACTGGTAACAAAGCAGATTCAGAAATGTACATAAAATGGCTTGCGATCACAACCTCTACTCTTTGTCGGGGGATTGAAACATGCTAAGACTGAGGGATGATGGTTACAGACCAGGTAGGGAAGAGTATACCAAGGAAGATGTAACGGATTTCTCTCTATTCGTGAGGACATCGAGCGAAGAGATACACAAGTGGGACAGAAACAAGATAACCGAAGCTCTGTTGAGGGAGACAGATATAAGTGAGGATGCTGCGGTCATAGTTGCAAAGGAAGTGGAGAAACTCGTCTTTAACTTAAATCTGGAAGATATCACGGCGCCTTTGATAAGGGAATTAACAAATGCAAAGTTAATAGAGTATGGACTAGAGCACATAAGGAAACAGCACACCAGGTTAGGTGTCCCTCTCTACGATGTCAGGAAAATTATACTGAACCAGAACAAGGAGAATGCAAACGTTCCCCATGGGCCAGAAGCTACAAACTTAACCTTGGCTGAGCGCATAAAGAAAGAGTTTGCCTTGATAGAGGTATTTTCCCATGACGTTGCAGATGCTCACATGAGAGGAGACATACATCTTCATGACCTTGGAATGATCGATAGACCTTATTGTTCGGGGCAGAACATAGAATACGTAAAGAAGTTTGGATTGAACCTACCAAATGCCATATCGATAGCTAAGCCAGCCAAGCATCCAGAAGTTTTAATAGAGCAAGTGATAAAATTCTCAGCCGCTTTGCAAGGTCACTTCGCTGGAGCAATTGGATGGGATGCCTTCAATATATTCCTAGCACCCTACCTAGTTGGAATTGATGATAGAAGGATGAAACAGCTTGCTCAAATCTTAGTGTATGAATTCGCTCAGCAGGCTGTAGCAAGAGGCGGACAGAGCATTTTTAGCGACATAAACATCTATTGGGAATGTCCAAAGCACTTTGAAGACGTTCCAGCAATAGGACCAGGGGGAAAGTTTACTGGAAATACGTATGCCGATTACGTTGAGGAAGCTCAAAAATTTGCCCTTGCGCTCTTTGATGTCTATTACGAGGGAGATGCTCAAGGTAGACCCTTCTTTTTCCCAAAACCAAACGTTCATTTGACAGAGAAATTTTTCAAGACAGAAGGTTACGACGATTTCCTTTACAAGATCAGTGAGGTGGCATCGGAAAAAGGAAACACCTATTATATATTTGACAGAGGAGACACCGCAAAGATAAGCGAATGCTGCAGGTTGGCATTTCAGTTGAGGGAAGAAGACCTCGAGGATGCAAAGGAACCATGGAAGATGAGGTACTCAGCCATGCAGAACGTTACGATAAACCTTCCAAGAATTGCATACGAAGCGAAGGGAGACGATACGAGGCTATTCGAAATATTGAGGGACAGGATAGAGCTTGCGGCGAAGGCGCATTTGCAGAAAAAAGCATTTATAGAGAAACTTCTCAATATGGGTAAGAAAGGACCCTTAGCCCTGCTCGCAATGGATCTAGATGGCGAACCATATTACAGGCTACACAGAGCAACTTACCTTATTGGCATGCTCGGTTTAAATGAAATGGTTCAGTCTCATGTTGGAGAGGAGTTGCACGAATCGGATTATGCTTACTTCTTTGGTCTCAAAGTGATTGCCTTCATGAAAAAAGTGGCCGACGAACTAGGGGAAAAGTACAACTTGCATATGCCTTTGGAGCAAACGCCAGCGGAATCGACCGCTTATAGATTGGCTATGCTAGACATGAAGTACTACCCACTCCAGGCATCTGCGGTCGTTAAGGGCAACAAAAAGAGGGGAGAGATATACTATACCAATTCAACCTACCTTAACATCTCAGCTCCCATAGGTCCAATAGAGAGGGTGAAAAAGGAAGGAGTTTTTCATCCACTGATAGAAGCTGGTGCCATAACGCACATATGGTTAGGTGAAGCAAGACCAGATCCTGAGTCGATAGCATCTTTCGTTGCAAAAACTTTCAAGAATACACAGAATGCCCAGATAACCTTTTCACCAGAATTCACCTCATGCTTAGACTGCAACAGGACATCTAGGGGATTGATGGAGAGATGTCCATACTGCAATTCATCGAATGTGGAAGGAATAACTAGGGTAACCGGTTTCTTTTCAAAGATAAGTTCATGGAACAAGGGTAAAATTGGGGAGTTGAGAGACAGGAGAAGAGAGGGTAGTTTGGGTGTATGAGGATGATCGAGATAAAAGGTTTCATAAAAACCTCTATGGTCGATTGGGATGGAAAGGTAACCTCAGTTATATTTCTACCAAACTGCAACTTCAGGTGCCCGATGTGTCATAACTATGAACTTATCCTAAATCCAAGTAAGTACCAAAGCATAAGCATTTCAGATGTCAAAAGATACCTAGAGATGCATTCGGATTTCATCGATGGGGTGGTAATAACTGGGGGAGAGCCAACAATGCATAAGGATCTCAGCAGTTTGATCAAGCAGTTCAGGGATATGGGCTTCCAAATAAAGCTCGATACGAATGGATCATTTCCAAATGTCATAAGGAACTTGGTTGAGAAAGAGTTGGTAGATTACGTTGCAATGGATGTAAAGGCGCCACTGACAGATGGAAAGTACAAGAAAGTTGCTGGCGTTGATGTAGAGATTTCAAGAATAAGGGAAAGTATGGATTATCTGATGAAATCTGGAATTGAATACGAATTCAGAACAACTGTTGTACCAACGTTGCATACTGAGGAGGATATAATAGAGATAGCGAGAGAGATAGAGGGAGCGAAGAAGTTCGTTTTGCAGAAGTTTGAGCCAAAAAATGCAATGGATGAGAAGCTAAGGAAGCTGAAACCACACGATGCAAGTTATTTAAAGCAATTGGCAGAAAAGTGTAAATGTTTTGTTTCAAAGATTAAGGTAAGGGCATGATTCTAGAGCTTGTGAGAGAGTACTTTGAGATGATCGAATCTTGTGCCACGAGAGTTAGGGATGGAGAAAGTATCCTTGCGGTAAGTCCAGAGGGCGAGACCTATCTTGTGAAGATTTTGCTTAAGGAACCGAAAAGTAGTGAGATAATAGATATATGGACTGGTGAGAGGATTGAAAAGAAAGTTAAAAAGTTTGTGTGCTGTCCTCCGCCATTGAGCATTGGCAAGGAAATAGATTTAGTGAAGGAGAGGATAAGAGAAACCGTTAGGAAGGAGAGCATAGAGGTTAAATTTCTTGATGAAATGATACAGGATCTAATCGATTTGTGCAGTGAAAGGAAAATTCCATGGGAAAGCAAGTTTACCAAGCTCATTAGCATAATAGAATCGTTCTACAATGCGGAGCCAGAACCTTTGATAAGGCTGAGGAGGAAGAAGAGAATAGAGTACGATTTCAGGGATGTTGATAGGCTGTACAGCGAAGCCATAAGGTTGCATGGAAAGGAGAACATGGAGAATTACCTAACAACCGTGTACTATCTTGACTCGAAGGAAGTGATTAAGAAAGTTATTGATGGGGGAGGGGAATACATCGTCCTTAGGCATGATGAAAATATAATCGGTATAGCTGGTTACAAGAAAGGGCTATCATTCGTTGATATGAACGGAGAGGAAATAAGTAGGGATGATTTTGCAATAGTTACTCTACTTGTAGATGAAAAGGAGAGGGGTAAGGGATATGGGAGAAAACTTTTTGTAGCTCTTTTAAGGAGGCTGAAGATGAAGGGAGTAAAGAGGGTTTTGGTCCCGATAACG
>JAGHAD010000147.1 GCA_021161685.1 Thermoplasmata archaeon
CGTCGTTAAAGCGCCAGAAGTTGCAAAACATGCTAAGCCCGGGCAGTTTGTCATGATAATGGTTGATGAGAAGGGGGAGAGGATACCCATAACCATAGCTGATTACGATAGAGAAGAGGGAACGATAACCATGTTCTTTTTGGAGATAGGAACATCGACCAAGAAGCTTGGAGCATTAAAGGTTGGGGACAAGATCTACAGCTTATGCGGCCCCCTCGGAAACCCTTCAAAGATAAAGAATTATGGAACCGTAGCATGCGTTGGAGGAGGGGTTGGTATCGCTTCTCTTTATCCAATAGTTAAGGCATTGAAGAGAGAGGGCAACAGGATAATTTCTATACTTGGCGCCAGAACATCCAGCCTTCTGATCATGGAAAAGGAGATCTCGAATTACAGCGATCAGCTTTTGATATCTACGGATGATGGAAGCAAGGGCAAGAAAGGTTTCGTTACCGATGTGCTGAAAGAGCTCATAGAGAGTGGTGAAAGGATAGATCATGTTATAGCTGTAGGTCCAATTCCGATGATGAGAGCTGTTAGTGAGCTGACTAAGAAGTACAAGATAAAAACAACCGTTAGCTTGAATCCGATAATGGTATGTGGAATGGGGATGTGTGGTTCATGCAGAGTGAGGGTTGGAGGAGAGATAAAGTTCGCATGCGTTGATGGTCCGGAGTTCGATGGTCATAAGGTCGATTTTGATCATCTCATGAAGAGGAACCAGAGGTTTATCGAGGAGGAAGGAACATCTCTTGTTAGATATCTCGATACTCAATGGAAGGGAGAGGTATGAGCGTTAGAAAAACCCAGCACGAGATGCCGAAGCTAGATCCAAAAGAGAGGATAAGAACGTTCAGCGAGGTTGCGCTTGGATACGATGAAGAGACAGCCATCAAGGAAGCTGAGAGATGTCTGCAATGCAAAGATAAACCATGCGTCAAGGCATGTCCGGTTGGTATAGATATCCCATCTTTCATAAGAGCGATAAGAGAAAGGAGGTTTGAGGATGCGATAAGGATCATAAAGGAGAAGAATCCGATTCCAGCAATAGCTGGAAGGGTCTGTCCCCAGGAAAAGCAGTGCCAGGGCGCATGCAGGCTAGGCAAAATAGGAGAACCGGTGGCGATAGGAAGGCTCGAGAGGTTCGTTGCTGACTGGGAAAGGAAGAGAGGTTACAAGATTCCAAAGATAAGGAAAAAGAAATCGAAGAAGGTAGCTGTTATAGGATCTGGACCAGCTGGATTAACTGTAGCTAGCGATTTAGCTCTGAAAGGATACGATGTTACCATCTTTGAAGCACTGCATGAACCTGGAGGGGTTCTGCTCTATGGCATACCTGAGTTCAGGTTACCAAAGGACATAGTTAGGCAGGAGATAGATTACATCAAAGCCCTTGGAGTAAAGATCAGATGTAATGTCGTTGTTGGCAAGACGATACCATTCGATGAATTGAGAAAGGAGTTCGATGCCATCTTTATTGGCACTGGAGCAGGCCTGCCGAGCTGGCTAGGTGTACCTGGAGAGGAGCTGAATGGAGTTTACTCAGCTAATGAGTTTCTAACGAGGATAAACCTGATGAGGGCTTACCGATTTCCAGAATACGATACCCCAATAAAGGTTGGAAAGAGGGTAGTTACCGTTGGCGCTGGTAATGTTGCGATGGATTGTGCGAGAACAGCTCTTAGGGTTGGGGCTGAGGAATCCTTCATCATATACAGGAGGAGCAGGAAGGAGTGCCCAGCTAGAGAAGAAGAGATAGAGAATGCCGAAGAGGAAGGGGTCAAATTCATGTTTCTCGCAAATCCGGTGAAATTCATTGGGGATGAGAAGGGGAATGTTATCGGCATGGAGTACATACAGATGAAGCTTGGAGAACCAGATGAGAGCGGTAGAAGAAGACCTATACCTATACCCAATTCAAACTCCCTGATGCAGGTCGATACCGTAGTAATAGCCATAGGTCAGAAGCCAAATCCGCTCATACCATCGGTTGTCAAGGATCTGGAAGTTAGAGAGGATGGTACCATAGTGGTTGATGAGTGGGGAAGAACATCTATAGAAGGCGTTTTTGCAGGTGGAGACATAACAACCGGGGCTGCAACCGTTATATCTGCGATGGGCGCGGGTAGAAGGGCTGCTGATGCTATAGATGAATTTTTGAGTTAGGTTACAAAAACGTCTCCTCCGAATTTCCTGCACGCGCTTGCAACCTTATCAAATATCCTGTGATTTACGAATACATCCACCTCTATGTTCTTAGAATACCTAACGTTCCTTACCCATGCGTAGCAGTACAGATCCGATAGAAACTGTTGAGATTCTTTGGATAATGGTAGAATCAACTTTGCTCTGATAGCGGAAGGCAGGTTTTCAGATATCAGATTGAGGAGCTTGTCTATGTTTCTTCCTTCCTTTGCCGAAATGCACACAAAGGGCTTTCCATGTATATCTGCTTTCACCTCTTCTAATTTTCGATTCAAGTCATCACTGCTTATTTTATCTATTTTGTTAAACACGACTATGATTGGAGAGGATATGCCTATTTCCTTCAATTCTCTGAAGCACGTTTTTAGCTTATCAATAACTACCGGAGTTTCCTCGCTTATATCCACTACTAATAAAACGAGATCTGCCTCCTTTATTTCTTCAAGGGTTGAACGGAAAGCCTCTATCACCCAAGATGGCAAATCTTTAATGAAACCAACCGTATCGGTAAGCAATATCGGTGGTTTGGATGGAACTTTAGAAACTCTCCTAGTAGTTGGAGAAAGGGTGGAAAACAGCATCTCATCAACCTTTATGTTTTCATTTGACAAGATATTCAATAAACTGCTTTTTCCTGCATTTGTATATCCAGCTATTGCAACTAGATAAAAACCAACTTCGTACCTGTGCTTCCTCCTGATTTCCCTATCTTGCCTTATTTTCTCTAACTCCCTCCTTATTTTGACCATTTGCTTCTTTATCATCTCGTAATAATCGTCCACCTTGTACTCTCCTCCCGCCATGAAGCCAGGATGCTCGCCAGCCTTTGCCCTATGGATGAGTTCTCTCACAAAAGGCCTCTCATACCTTAACTGAGCCAGCTTCACTTGTAGTTTTGCTTCCCTGCTATCTGCTCTCTCTGCAAAGATAGATAAGATCAGATGCATCCTGTCATATACATCTTTTCCAAGTTCCTTTTCCAAGTTGAACCACTGGGAAGGTTTTAGATCTCCATTGACTATAACGATATCCACATTGTTGTTTTCAAGATAGCTCTTAATTTCTTCGAGTTTACCTTTCCCAATGTACGTTCTCACATCAGGTTCTTTCCTGTGTTGTATAAATTCCCCTATTACTTCATAGCCAAGGGTCTTAGCCAGAGCCTTTATTTCTTCGCAGTTATCGTTGAGACTCACTAGTAAAGCCTTTTTCATTAATAATCCATTATTCGGGACGATTTAAATTAGCTTCTCTTAAACCATAACATTACTTTGATGAAACGTTGCAGTGCTGTAAAATTTCCCATCACGGCAAAGTAGAGAAGCATTAAATCTAAAACCGATAGGTCAAAGAATCTCGCATTAATAAATAAATGCTGTAAGATCGGAAATATCATGAGAAGAGCTAACCTGTCCGCTCTACCAAGAATGCCGCTATAGATTCTTTTATATCCAACAGCCTGAGCCTGCGTCCCCATATAGCTGGTCAACAGCATACCTACAATTGCAAGCAAGCCGAGTTCCGTTTTGCACCACTTGCTTAAGGATATGCTTCCAACTAAGAGAACATCCGCATATCTATCAAGTACATGGTCTATGAAGTCGCCCTTTGGCGAAGCTCTTTTTGACATTTTTGCGACCTTACCATCTATAGCATCAAAAAATCCGTTCGCAAATACAAGAAGAGATCCAATGCAAAGGAAAAAGTTGCTTTTTTCATAGCACGGGCTTGAGAAAAAGAAGAAGAAGGATGCAACTATGGAGGAGAGAAGGGAGAGGAAACTAAGGACGTTTGGATGGAATTTTATGAAGCGTTTTGCAAAAGCAGTTAGAATCGGATCCACTTCCTTTCTAAATGCATCCAGCACCTTCTCACCAGAATACTTCTTCTAGCCAATCTATCTTTCCAGGTCTGTAGCTTTCAATGTTTCTCGTTGCCAATATCTCTTCCACCTTGTTTGCGACTTCGGTTGGAGAAAGGGTTGTTGTATCTATTTCCGCAACCCTATTGCGATGCAAACTTACAGCTTCACACAATATTATATCAAGAGCTTCAGCTTCTACATTTTCCCTTATCTTATCTTCACTCCACCCCTTTTCTTCCAACCTCTTTTTCAGTTCGCTCGGTTTGCAACGTAGAACGATGACAATATCAAGATGTTTCATGAGGTGAGATAGGTGTCCTTCCAGTATGGTGATCCCTTCCCTTCCCGACAAGTCCTTTTCCAGATATTTCGACAGCCTCTCTTCATCAATTATGTAGCATTTCCTTTTTTTATCATATCCTATCGTGAAACCCTTTTCTATTGCCATCACGTTCAGATCTACAACATGATAACCTCTCTTTCTCAGCAGATTGGATACGGTGCTCTTCCCCGTACCTGGAGTACCAGTTAAAGAAACCAGCATATCACACGAGCTTATGATATGCGTAGCCATCGACACCCTCATGGAAGCAATAATGAACGCTCCTGTAATTCTATCTGAATTTTTTCAC
>JAGHAD010000142.1 GCA_021161685.1 Thermoplasmata archaeon
CATCCGTAGATATCAAAAGCTGATCGCTGTAGTTCGAGATCTCCTTTTCCATGATCAGGAGGCTGGATGTTCTGGCACCAAGTATAGAAATTATCCTGTTGCCCTCTCTCTTCAATGCCTTAATTATTGGATAGAGAGAGGCGATACCAACCCCTCCTCCAACGCATACCACGGTTCCATAATTCTCTATCTTTGAAGGATTTCCAAGGGGGCCACATAAGCTATAGATCTTGTCTCCAACCTTTAATGCTCCGAGCTTCTTGGTCGATGTTCCTATCTCCAAAAAGAACATGGTTATCGTCCCCTCTTCTCTATCATAATCAGCTATGGTTATGGGTATCCTCTCCCCCTTCTCATCAACCATTATCATGACAAACTGCCCGGGCTTAGCATGTTTTGCAACTTCTGGCGCTTTAACGACGATTTTCTTTAGATTCTCGTGTAACGATTCCTTATCAAGGATTTCGTACATTTGTCTTCACCTCAGAATTCTAGTATATCCCCTGCTCGATCATCGCATCCGCAACCTTTACGAATCCTCCCATGTTTGCCCCAGCTATTAGATTTTTAGAATCGTCCGTGTACTTCTCAGCATAGGTTACGCATGTGTTGAAGATATTTACCATTATGCTGTGCAGTTTCCTATCAACTTCTTCAGGGCTCCAGTAAGTGAACTGCGCATTCTGGCTCATCTCCAAGCCACTTACCGCCACTCCTCCTGCATTCGCTGCCTTTGCTGGACCTATGATCACATCATTCTCCATGAAGTGCTCTATCGCATCCGGCGTTGTTGGCATGTTCGCTCCCTCCACAACTAAAGTAACGCCCGCATCGAGGAGCATCTTCGCATCCCTAAGCTCTATCTCGTTCTGGGTTGCGCATGGAAAAGCTATATCAACATCTCCTTCCTTCGATGCTATCTCCCAGGCTTTCTTGTTTTCATAGAAGTCGAGATCAAACTTATCTGCGACTTCCTTCAGCCTGCCTCTCCTCAGAGCTTTGATTTCGTAAACTGCATTCCATATCTCATCGTTTAACCCATCCGGAAGGTACATCGTTCCTTTTGAATCCGATAAGGTAACAACCTTCCCGCCCAACTCCGTAACCTTTTTTGATGCAAACTGCGCAACGTTACCGCTTCCAGAGATCGCAACCTTCAAGCCATTGAGATCCTTCTTATTATGGAACTTCTTCAGCATCTCTATCAGATAATAGGTTGCTCCGTATCCAGTTGCCTCTGGCCTTATGTGGGAGCCTCCCCAGTTTATACCTTTGCCAGTAAGAACACCTTCCCACCTGTTTACGAGTTTTCGATAGGTTCCGAAGAGGTAGCCTATCTCCCTCGTTCCAACTCCTATATCTCCAGCCGGGACATCTGTATTGGGACCTATATGCCTAAACAGCTCCATCATGAAGCTCTCACAGAATCTCCTGATCTCTGATTCGCTCTTTCCATGGGGATCGAAGTCGCTCCCTCCCTTTGCTCCTCCCATCGGTATACCAGTTAAAGCATTCTTGAAGATCTGCTCGAATCCAAGGAACTTCAGAATGCTCAGATTCACGGTTGGATGGAACCTCAGTCCACCTTTGTATGGCCCTATCGCACCGTTGAACTCAACTCTATACCCTCTGTTCACATGGATCTCTCCGTTATCATCTTCCCATGTAACCCTGAACATTATCACTCTCTCTGGTTCAACTATCCTTTCAAGGATCTTTTCTTTTTGATACCTTGGATTCTTCTTTATAACTGGTTCAATGCTCTCCAAAACCTCCCTCACAGCCTGATGGAACTCTTTCTCACCTGGATTCTTCTCCACCACCTTCTCCATTAGTTGCTCAAGATATTCTTCCATGAGGAAACCCCCAGCAGGGAAGTATTAGTGCTATATTTAAAGCTTTGCTAATTCAAACGAGGTATCTTTAACGAGATGGATGGAAGTGCTTTAAACGTACATCAATTCATCTTCTGGTTCCTTGGCACTCTCGATCCTTTTTCGAGACCTCTTTATGAATTTCTTTTGACTTTTCTTTGCAACAAACCTGAAATCGCTTCTCAATAACCTTATATAAATCTTGTCAGGTAATGGTTCAAGGAGAAGTATGCCTCTGGCCTGCAGTTTTTCAAGCTCCCTAATTAACATTCTCTCCGATATACCTATCCTAACCTTAAGCTGGGAGACGGTTATGGGATATGTCTTCTGCAGTTCCTTTATTATTCTTTCTTCCAATGTTCCGCATTCAATTTCTATCATATTCACTCGATCTCGTAAGCTCTCTTTCCAAACATATCCCTTGAAAACAACCTTTTAACGTCTTCTCTCATCTCTTCTGGATATCCGTTTGGAAAATCGATGCATCCCGTGCATATATCCATACCAATGGCCTCCCTCAAAGATCTATGACTTATATATGCTAATGAATCTGCTCCGATTTCCTTTGCGATTTCGTCCCAGCTTTTTATACTTCCATCTTCTCTCCTTGCAATGAATTCTCGTTTGCTCCTCATGTCTATGCCCAAGTAGCATGGAGCAATAAGGGGAGGACATCCTATCCTGACATGAACTTCTTTGGCTCCCGCTTCCTTGATTCCTCTGACCAATCTCCTGATGTTCGTTCCTCTAACTATGGAATCATCGACGAGCACAACTCTCTTACCCTCAAGGACAGACCTTATGAAGGATATGCCTTCTTCCACTATCTTGTCCCTGCTCTCTTGGGTTTGTTGGATAAACGATCTTTCGAACTTATCCTTCATTATTCCCTCATCTATGGGTATACCAGATTCCCTTGAAAATCCAATGGCGTATCTCCTTCCAGATTCGGGAACTGGAACAACTATATCCGCATCAACCGGGGCTTCCTTCGCCAACCTTCTCCCTATTTCAACCCTCACGTTATGAACGGATTTTCCATTTATCCTTGAATCTGGTTTTGCGAAGTAAACGAACTCAAACATACAAGGTCTCTCTTTCTTCCTTATCAATCTTTCTTCGTAAACGTTACCCTTTTGATCAATAACGATAACACTTCCTCCCGGCACGTCCTTTATGTAGTCAAATTTTATCTTTTTAAATACCCTCGTTTCCGAGCATATGCAGTACATTCCATCCTTCTCTCCAAAAACAAGAGGTCTTATCTTGTATGGGTCGGTCATTGCGAACAGAAGAGGGTTCTCTCCAGAATCGGTGACGAAGACGGCTGAATAACTTCCTTTAACTAGGTGCATAACCCTCTCGGCAGCTTCAAATATCTCATCCGCTCCTATCCTTTTATCATAAAGCTCATCAGCCATTGGCAATAGCAACCATTGCACGTCGCATTCCGTCCTTGGTGTTCTCTTGGTTAATTTCCTTATCTCCGAGCCATTGTAGATATTTCCATTGTGCGCAGCAGCGAGAAAAGGATTGATTACATATTCTGGCTGAGCGTTTCGTTTTAAGGATTCTATATCGTCCATGCCAGTGGTTGAATACCTGGTATGTCCAATGCCAACATTCCCTGGAGTGTCTATTTTTCTCTCTTCATTAAATACATCTCTAACCAACCCATAATCCTTATAGAGATGTATGTTTCCATCGTAGGTTAGCTTTCCGGCGGAGGATTGACCCCTGTGCTGTAAGGAGAAAAGACCATGGTATATCAATCTGGAAACCGGCTTGTTTCCTATTATCCCTATCACTCCGCACATGAACTAATAGGAGAAGAAAGGCGCTTTGATTTAAATCTTTTGAGCGACAAAAACCTTATTTACGCAAGCTAACTAAGGGATGTGATCTTGATTAAGCTTGGAGGAAGTGTGATAACCGATAAAAGAAAAGAGAGCGCCGCCAGGAAAAGGACGATAAATAGGCTCGCTAGGGAAATGAAATTATCGGGAAAAGAGCTGATTATCGTGCATGGTGCTGGCTCTTTTGGACACATAACCGCCAGGGTTTTTAACTTAGATAAAGGGTACGAAAGCAAGGAGCAGTTAATGGGTTTTTCAGTAACGCATAGAAATGTAAGAATCCTGAACAATATTGTGCTGGAAGCTTTGCTATCTGCAGGATTAAAAGCAGTATCGATTCCTCCGTTATCGTTCATCAAGCTGAAGAGGAAAAGGTTGCATAGCATAGATCTTAGTCTTTTTGAAGATTCATTGCGACTTGGCTTAACACCAGTAACATTTGGAGATGTTGTCTTTGATGCTGGGCTTTCATTTTCCATCTGCTCTGGGGATCTGCTCATGGTCGAATTAGCAAAGAAATTTCAGCCAGAAAAGGCTATTTTTGTGATAGATGAAGATGGCATATACTCTGGAGATCCAAAGAAGAGCAGAGAGGTGAAGCTGTTAAGGAGCGTTTCAAAAGATGATTTGATGAAAATTTCAACTGATATCTCTGTAACCGACGTAACCGGAGGGATGAAAGGAAAACTAGGGAGCATAGCGGAGATAGCAGACCAAGGCATAGAGGTTCTCGTGATAAATGGAAATAAAAGAAATAGGCTCCTCAACGCTCTCTTAGGAAAAAAGGTAAAAGGGACAACGGTTTATGGTGATTAAATGAACCAGACCGAAAAGAGAAAGCAAGAGCATATTGAAATAGCGCTGAAAGAAAACGTACAGGCACACTACAATTACTGGGATAGAATCAAGCTCATACACAATGCACTTCCAGAGATAAACAAAGAAGATATAGATCTGTCAACCAGCTTGCTTGGTAAGAGACTAAAGGCTCCAATTGTTATAGAAGGTATGACCGGAGGCTATAAAGGAGCAAAAAGGATAAACGAAAATCTTGCAAAGGTTGCAGAGAGGTTTCAGATAGCGATGGGGGTTGGCTCCCAAAGGTCTGCCCTGGAAAATAGAGAAATGAAAGAGACTTATTCTATAGTCAAGGATTACGATATACCTTTAAGGATAGCTAACATTGGAGCCTCCCAAATTGTTAAATGGAGTATAAGAGAGAGCCTAGATAATCTCAGCAGGATTGTAGATATGATAGATGCTCATGCTCTAGCCATATGTCTGAACTTCTTGCAGGAAACCATACAACTCGAGGGTGAAGCAAATGCAAGGGGCTGCTTGGAAGCAATAAGGCGTATTGCTGAAGAGATGGACATACCCATTATAATTAAAGAGACTGGAGCGGGCATATCTTATGAAGTTGCATTAAAATTGGCAAGAACAAAAATTGCATGCATAGATATAGGAGGAGCTGGGGGAACATCATTTGCGGCAATAGAGCATTACAGAGCAAAACTTGCGGGGGACTGGCTTCATGAAAGGGGAGGAAAAACGTTCTGGGATTGGGGTATACCCGCTCCGATATCCCTAATAGAGGTACTGATGGCTGTTAGGGGAAGAATACCGGTCATAGCAAGTGGTGGTATAAGAAATGGTCTAGATGCTGCGAGAGCTATAGCAATGGGTGCGAGCGCCGTTGGAATAGCATATGCCATGTTGAAACCTGCTGTTGAAGGGGAAGAAAGAGCCATGGAAGAAATGGATGCAATAATAAAGGAATTGAGGGCTGCCATGTTCTTGGTTGGGGCATCGAATTTGAAAGAAATGTCGAAGGTGGGTTTTGTATGGATCTAGTAGAAAGGTTTGGTAACGAAATAGAAGAAATAAACGAAGCTTTGAAGGATGCTTTGATGGAAAAAGAGCCCAGAGAGCTTTACGATGCAGCAAGGCATTTACCGCTAGCAGGTGGGAAGAGGCTAAGGCCTTTGCTAGTCTTGCTCGCATCAAGGGCTGTTGGTGGTAGTGGATATGATGCTTTACCTTTTGGATTGGCGATAGAGATAATACATAACTTCACCTTAGTGCATGATGACATCATGGATAGGTCAACTCTCAGAAGGGGAGTAGAAACGGTACATGTCAAGTTTGGAGAGCCTACCGCCATTATTGCTGGTGATGTGCTGTTTGCAAAGGCATTTGAAGTCATGCACAAGTTAAAAGTTGACGATTCTATCTTCAGGAGGCTTAACGGTTTACTCGTAAAAACTGTTAAAGAGATATGTGAAGGACAGCAACTCGATATGGAATTTGAAAAAAGGACAGACGTTAAGGAGAAAGACTATTTGACAATGATAGAAAAAAAGACGGCTGCCCTTTTTTCTTGCTCTACGGAAGGAGGAGGAATAATAGGGGGAGGGAGCGAAAGGAGCATTAGAGCTTTAGCAAACTACGGCAGGTATCTTGGTCTGGCTTTTCAAATAAGGGACGATTATCTGGATCTATGTGGTAAAGAGGAAGAGATAGGGAAAAGGATTGGAAACGATATAAGGGATGGTAAAAAGACGATTATTATTGCCCATGCCGTTGAAAACCTCGATGATGAAGGAAAGAGAATGCTTCAGTCGGTGCTCGGAAACAAGAATGCGTCGGATGATGATATATCTAGATTAGTGGGACTACTGAAAGAGGCTGGTTCTATCGATTATGCCAGAGAGAGAGCCTTGTTTTATTCAGAACTTGCCGCAAAAGAGCTAGATAAAGTGGAAGGTAAAATGGAAGTGCTGGATGATTTGAAAGAAATTGCAAACTACGCAGCAACGAGGGAAAAGTGAAATGGATGTTGAGATTCTAGCAAAGAAATATGCCCTGCAGAATGCAATACAGCACAATGGTAAAGCGTCGGCTAAGGCAGTTATAGGGAAAATGGTGGCAGAAGAGAGCTATCTTAAGGAGAGGATAAAAGAGGTTTGGAATTTGGTGGTAAAGGTAGTTGAAGAGGTTAACAGTCTAAGCTTAGCTGAGCAAAAGGAACTTCTGGAGGAAATTGCACCTGAACTTCTGGCAAAGAAAAAGGGAGAAAAGAAGTCCAAACTTCCTCCACTACCAGATGCTGAGAGGGGGAAGGTTGTTACGCGCTTCCCTCCAGAACCCAATGGTTACTTGCATATAGGGCATGCGAAGGCTGCAATAATAGATTACGAATATGCAAGGATGTATGATGGAAAGTTCATTCTGAGGTTTGATGATACAAATCCAGAGAATGAGGACATTGTATTTTATGAGGAACAAAGGAAAGACCTAAGATGGTTGGGAATAGAATGGGATAAAGAGTATAACACGTCCGACAACCTGAAAAAGCACTACGAGCTGGCTCTCCAGCTTATTAACCAAGGGGATGCTTACGTCTGCACGTGTAAACCTAGAGAAATAAAGGAGAGGAGACTAAGGGGAGAAGAATGCAGTTGTAGGAAAAGAAGTAAGGAGGAAAATAGAGAATTATGGAAAGAAATGCATAACGAGATACCTCCTGGTGGAGCCATACTAAGATTAAAAGGAGATATGAGAAGCCAAAATACTGCAATGAGAGACCCGACACTTTTCAGGATAGTGGAGGCTGAACATCCGATACAGGGCGATAAGTACAGGGTATGGCCAACCTATGATTTTGCGGGAGCTGTTGAAGATAGCTTGAGTGGAGTTACTCACCCATTCAGAACAAAAGAATATGAGTTGAGAGATGAAGTTTATTTCTACCTGCTTGAGAAGTTAAAGCTGAGAAAGCCGCATCTCATGGAGTTCTCTAGGTTATCCATAGAGGGGATGCCAGTTTCCAAAAGGTTGATCAAACCCCTCATCGAAGAAGGAAAGGTTAAAGGCTACGACGACGTGCGCCTGCCCACTTTGAGAGGCTTGAAGAGAAGAGGTATACTAAAGGAAGCTATAAGACAGTTCGTTCTGTCTCAAGGTATATCGAAATCGGAAGGAGTGGTAACGTTTGATCAGATTGAAGCGATAAACAGGAAACTCCTGGATCCCATAGCAAAGAGATTTTTCTTTGTGCCGAATCCAATAAAGCTCATCGTAAAGGATGCTCCATCGGTAGAAAAGGAATTGAGGTTGCATCCAACTGAGGATCTCGGTTACAAGAAGATAAAAACTGGAAAGATATTTTACATATCGAAAAGCGATGCTTCGAATTTGAGAGAAGGGGAGACAATCAGGTTGAAGGATTTGTTCAATGTTACCGTAGAGAAAATTGGAAAGGAAGTAGAGGGGAGGTTTGCTGGCATGGAAGTAAAAGCAGAATATGAGAAAATTCAATGGGTTACCGAGGATCACTTTCCAATGATCATAATCAAGCCGGATCTTCTTTTCAAAGGGGGAAAGTATAATGAAGAGAGCTTGAAGGAAATAGGAGGTTTTGTGGAAAGAAACATAGAAATTGTCAAGGAGGGAGAAGTAGTCCAGATGGAGAGATTTGGTTTTGTCAAGATAGAGAGACTTGGGGATAGACCACTTGGCATCTATGTTCATAGGTGAGTCCACAACCTTTATTAATAGGGGAACTGTTATTGGGGAGAGGGATGGGATGGAAAACTCGATTGTACCTCTGATAAAGCCAGATATCTATACAGAGGTGACGCTCCTCGCAGTTGGAATAGCCGGAATAGCCGTGTTAATCACCTTCTTTTTTCTCAGAGGTGGAATCAAGTACATAACGCCTGAGAATGTTCTCAACAAAGAGATAAGGAGAACCATTTACTCATACCTAGAAGAATATCCGGGATCTCATTTGAGAGAAATAGCAAGAGATCTCAACCTGAGACCGAGCAACGTGGAATGGCACCTCAGGAAGCTGGAGCAGTGCAATCTGATAAGGAGCAGGAAGATAGGGGGAAAGAAGGTTTATTACCTTGTGGAAGGAGGGGTAAAGGCAAGGAAGATAGCGATAGCGGAGTCGATTTTAAGAAATAAAAATGCAAGGCGAATAATGTATTACTTAGAGGAAAATCCGGGTAAGCATTTGATAGAGATTGCAAAGGCTCTCAAGTTAAATCATCATACTGTCAGGTGGCATCTTAGAAAGATGCATGAGGCAGAAATGGTGGAGAAGGACATGAGCAAATCTGCATATCCAGTTTACTACCCAACGGAGATAGGAATAGAAGCTCTGGAGAGATTTAACGAATCTATTAGGGGAAAAGCATCATAGTCTGCCTACGTCAACCACTTCTGCGCTTTCAACTTCATCTATCTCTGACAAACTTTCCGCTACTGAATCGGCTCCTCCAGCGGCATCGGGAACGACCACGGTTACATTTATCGCCTTTATTCCAAATGCAATGTCCTTCACTTCCATTCTCTCGAGCTTTGCTGGTTCCTTTATCCTCTCTTCTATTCTGCCCTTGAGCTTCTCCATACCAGCTTCGTCCAGGATATCTTTTGGCATCACTCTAATCAAAGCAACTACTTTTCCCATTTACTCACCTATGGACCAACAAATCCGCAGTTCTTACATCTGTATGTAGTGCCTTGTTCCCTGCACCTGTTGCACCTTCCAATTGGAGAGGAACATACTGGACAAGGAAAAGTTGTGTAACCTTTCTCGACCAGTCCGATTCCACACGATATGCATCTGTCTGTAAGTTTCACAGCTTAGGGTATACAAGATTGACTTTTAAAGGTAACGCTTTTAAATGATGCTTTAACTATGTTTCTTCTACCTTATGAAAGATGGATGGATTACTTCCTTGCTGTTTGTCCTTCCCTCCTCCATGCTGATAATAGGATTTATCTTTTTTCCCTTTCCACTCTCCCCACAACAGCATAGCTTGCTCTTGATCCCTCTTTTCGTGAGCTTATTTTTGTTATTCGTTGGTTACCTGCGAGGATCTAAGGGAAAGTTGTCGAGATTTTTTGGATGGATCATTTTTGCATTTTACTGGTCAACCCAGCCTTCTTCGCTGTATTTTTATGAAAACGGAGATATTGTCAACGCTCTCATTTGCACGGCTGGCGTCTACGTATTGGTTTATTTTGCATATAAAGAAATTTACTCGAATGCCCCTTGTTTAAGATGGCTTGCGGGGACCGCATCAATTTCAGGGTTGATTTACTTCACGCTGGAAAATATACCTGCTTTGAGAAACGGGTTAATAAATCTCGTAGCCTATCAGTCTGCATTTCTGCTATCCATTTTTAGCGATAGAGTAATGGTAGATGGAGACATGATCTGGTATGGAAAGGATTATGATTTGTTGCTTGCTCATGGCTCTGCTCCAACTGCAGAAATAATCTTTGCATGTACAGCGATTCAATCCATCCTTTTCTTTGTCGGGATGATTTGTTCCCTTAATTCTAAGCCCTCATCGAAAATTCATGCTCTCTTGCTTACGGTTCCCACCATATATGTGCTAAATCTCTTCAGAAACGCATGCATTATCTTCCTAAGTGGATCTAGAATAGTAAGCATGAACATAGCCCACAATTACATAGGCAAGACAGGTAGTTTGATTGCTTTAATCATTTTGCTTTTCCTTACTTTTAAAATCCTGCCAGAGCTTAACGATCAACTATCGTGTGTTTTTGATCTGCCAAAGGTAGAGGGGCCCGCCGAGAGATTCATCAAGGGTAGGATCGTGAGAAGATGAAAATAGCCAAAGGTGGAGAGGTAATTGTTACGTCTAGTTCAATAGCCACATTGATTATTTTATTGTTTAATTTGCTTTACAGCTACATTTTCCTCAAAATCCTGCTCATTATATCCGTCGCATTTACCTCCTTTCTGCTTTTCTTTTTTAGGGATCCAGAGAGGGAAATTGCAGAAGGAATCGTTTCTCCAGCAGATGGAAGGATCATGAAGATAGAAAAGGTAAACGATGAAGTACTTGGTGAGGCTTATGTTATATCTATTTTCATGAGTCCTTTTGATGTCCATGTAGTTAGGGCGCCAATAAGTGGTAGGGTGGTTACCTTGTCACGTTTCAAGGGGAGGCATCTTCCAGCATTTTCTAAGGAATACCGCCGGAACGAGCAACTTCTCATCCTAATGGACGGTGGAGGGAAAAAGATCAAGTTGATGCTTATAGTAGGGATATTGGCGAGAAGAATAGTGCCATATGTTGGAGAAGGAGATATTGTGGAAAAGGGACAAAGAATAGGTATTATAAGGTTTGGATCGAGGGTTGATATTTATATACCCTGTTCAATGATGGAGAAATTGCTTGTGAAAAGGAGCCTTCACTTAAAAGCTGGAGCGGATAGAATTGCATAGGATATCGAAGGCTGACCTGTTATCGATGCTCAACTCAGCTTTTGGTTTGCTTTCCATAATCTTTTCTTTGAAAGGGGACTTTTGGAATTCTGGAACCATGATTTTTTTAGCTTCGTTGAGCGATGGAATCGATGGATTGATAGCGAGAAAGTACGGGTCGAGCGAAATAGGGAAATTTTTAGATAGTTTAGCTGATCTGGTGTCATTCTGCATAGCTCCTCTGGTATTAGTGCTCTCTCTGCACAAGCCTGCCTTACTTTTCATGCCGTTTCTCCTTTTCTTTCTTTTCACATCCATCTTGCGATTGGCTTCATATCCATTAAAGGAATCCACAGATTTTTTTGTGGGTCTCCCTGTGCCAGCTGCGGGTTTGGTTATTACACTTATTGCTTTGCTCAAACTTCTTCCCATCTACCTGATTTCTTCCATGATCATTTTATCCTCTCTCATGATATCTGATCTTCGTTTTCCAAAAATAAAAGGAAAATATGCCGTCATAGCTTTTATACTAATAATATCCACTGCGATTCTGAGAAGCGATTTTCATTCGATAGCACCTATACTCCTTCTCCTCTCTCTTCTGATCTATATCATTTTTGGTCCATTTTACTGCAAAGCTTTTAAACAGAAAGTGTCATAATGGAAGCGCATGGAAGAAGAGATCGAGGTTTTGAAAAAGTTTTGGAAAGGTGACAGGGATTTGATCTGTCCAAGGTGTGGATCTCCCCTTAACCTTGTTGCGATGTACCCAAAAACCAAGGAAGGGAGCCTGCAGGTTTCCTATGAAACATTTATAGAGTGCGAGAACTGCTCGTTCAGTATAAGGGTTGACACATCAAAGGTATATGGAGCAGTCAAGGCATTTGATGATCGCACCATCGATATAAGTAGTTGGTCACCCAGTGGTGCCAGAGAGATCATGACCTATGAGAACCTGCTAGGTAAGGAAAAATTGGAATATCTTTTCGAGACTGGCAAATTGGTGGAGTTCTTAATAGTAAACGATAAGGTTGTTGCGGTGATGGAGTAGCTATACCCTTTGTTCCCTCCTAATGTCATCGACTATAGCGTAGATGCTCAAGATATAAATGCACAGTATCCCTATTAGTGGATTCAGTATCAGGAAGATGACCCATATCATGAGAAGAGCATGAAATACCCTCCTCATACAATTAGAATAAATAAAATTAAAATCTATAATATTTATGAAAATAAATTCTAGAATGGAGCCACCGGTTATGGTAATATTAATAGGATTCGCTTCTAAAACAGTGCAATTACAACATCCGCATCGAACAATGGTGCGTCGCCCACGGGTGTCTTCGTATAACGACAGTTCGTGGTTTCAAGCAACAGACAAAAATCTAAATATAGTATTGGGTAGTAGGGAGCTGGTGAAAAATGAGAAGATGGAAATTATCATTTGTCAGAAAAGCGCTTTCTGTACTTACCATAATCGTTCTAATTTCCAGCATGGAAAATCAACTTCTATCAACGGGAAAGACCTTCACTGAATCTGGAAAAACAGAATATTGGGCAGTCATTGTTGGTATAGCAGACTACAAAGGGAGCGATCTTGATGTTCTCCTTCATTCAAATTTATCGTATCTATACACATCGATTATGAAGGCAAAAAATAAATTGGGACACCACGCATGTGGTTCTTTTGATCAATGAGAACGCAACCAGGGATGCTATTTTGCAGTCTTTAGACTGGTTAAAGGAAAATGTAAAGCCAGATGATATAGTTCTTTTTTCTTACCAAGGTCATGGATATGAATTAAACGGGCAAGTTGACATCGTTCCATGGGAAGGGCTGGAAGGATTTATATCTGTTAATGAGCTAGATGAAAAATTCGATCAGATAAATGCCAAGGGAATGTGCCTTATATTTGATTGTTGCCTCAGCGGAAATTTCGTTGGTAAGAGATCTCCTAAAAAGCTTGGAAAAGTCAGTTTGATGGAATTTTCAAAGAAAGCTATGAATGGAGTTGAAGGAGAGGGAAGGGTTGTTTTAATGTCCACCATGAGAGGAGGACTAGACATAGCGTTAGAAATCACATCTAATGATAAAGTTATCTTTTCTGCTTTCCCTTTTACGTGGTTTTTAAGTAAGGCTCTTGAGAAGGGGTATGACATAAACAAAGATGAAATTGTTTCTGCAGAAGAAGCTTTCCTGTTTGCAAAAATCAGGATGTTGCCTCTTGGTATTTTCATGCTGAATCCTATATGGCAATTGAAAGCTATTTTTATAACGGGTCACCCTATACTTCCATTCCCACAAATTTATGATGGGTACAAAGGATGGTTACCAATTGTGCTGAAATAAAAATTTCATTTAGAAGGATCTCGTGTATCCTCTTCCTTACTTCCGTTTTAATTTTTTCAGGATGTATCCAGCAAGGAAAAAGGAATAAAATGGGAAAACTACGAAAATGGAATGAATAAAGCAGAAAAACAAGGAAAGACAGCTATGATCTATTTCTATGTGGAACATTGTCCAGCATGTAGGATGTTTGAGAAATATGTATTTGCAAATGAAACGGTGATAAAGAAATCAAGAGAATTCATATGCATAAAGGTAAAAGAAAATGAGAATTTAACGGAAAAGTATAACGTGAGAACTTATCCAACAATACTGTTTATTAGGAGTGGTGAAGAAATAGATCGAATCGAGGGATACAATGGCGATGTAGATAGTTTCTTAAATGCAATGGATAAAACAATGAGGTAAACATAACAAGATCTCCATGTATTTCCAGAGCTTGTGAATGAAAGGTTGTAATAATTAGCGGGCTTGGAGGGATTCGAACCCTCGACCTATCGGTTAAGAGCCGATTGCTCTACCTGGCTGAGCTACAAGCCCTAATAATATAATAGAGCTTTGGGTATTTATTGATTATCCTTTTGAACCTTCAAGAACAGAAATGTATTTTTTATCAATGACATCGGTGACATAAACTTCTTTCCCAGCTTTGTATATTTTTACGCCATCCTTTAAAGCGCTCTTTGCATCGATTTTTAGTATAACCGGATTATCAGTCCTTACCTTGCCAGCCTCGATTGCCTTTTCTACGGTACCACTTAGATGAACCATTTTTCTATCTGTTGGATAAATTCCATTTTCCAGAACGATCTCCACCTCTTCTTCGGTAACTGGATAATAAAGAACATCGACATCTGCCAATGGTAAGTCATCCAGTTTAACATCTACGGTATGCCCATAGGTTGCTCTAATCATTCCCCCATCTATCTGATACCTCCCTTTTGGGTCTGTTTCAACGAGAGCAACCAAATGCTCTTCCCTTAGCCAGTGAAAGCCGGATCTGCTCGTTCTCAATGCATCGAGCAACTCTTTTATATCAACCCATCCCCTGCCATCCATGTGCAGGTTTAGCTTGTCAGGGAAATGTCTTAACAGACCAGCAAGTATCCTTCCGAGAATATCAAGTTCCCTATCACTCATCAGAAACTTTCCTTTGTTCTTACAAATTGGGCAGGCGTTGCCCCTGTAGTATCCATGTTCTGGACAAGAAGCCAGCATCGATTATAGAATTACATCTGCTGGTATAAATTTTTGTACTAAAGATCTATACTGTATCGGGTGAAAACCTGAACAGGGAAGATATGAAGAGGATAGCTGCAGAAAAGGCGCTTGAATACGTAGAGGATGGAATGATTGTTGGTCTCGGAACCGGATCTACGGTTGAGTATTTCCTGCCAAAGCTGGGTGAGAAGGTGAAAGAAGGGCTCAACATAGTTGGAATACCCACATCTCATAGAACGAAAACCATCGCAACGAGATGTGGCATTCCTCTATCAACGCTAACTGAACATCCCGAGATAGATGTGACTATAGATGGCGCAGATGAGGTTGATCCAGATCTTAATCTTATAAAGGGTGCTGGCGGCGCACTGACTAGGGAAAAAATCGTTGCTTTCTCATCAAAGAGAGAAATAATAATAGTGGACGAAACGAAGTTGGTGCAGAAGTTGGGGAGTTTTTCTCCTCTACCTGTAGAGGTTATACCGTTTGGTTGGTATCCAACGAAGTTATGCATAGAAAGGGAATTTGGATGCAGGGCGGAATTAAGGAGAGAAGAAGAAAATCCATACACATCTGATAACATGAACTATATACTTGACTGCGAGTTCAATGGTATAGAAGATGCCGAGAAGTTAGAGAAAGAACTAAAAAGTATACCAGGTGTTGTTGAAACTGGTCTTTTTATCGATATGGTAGATACCGTAATAGTGGGAACGAGGGAAGGGATAAAGTTGCTGGAAAAATGAGAGACCATTTCCTCAGAAGAGTTATCCACACTTTTGGCTCCATCTCCCTGCTGTACTACGTTATCCCCTCTAGGCATCTCATATTGGCTTTGGCTTTTTCTGCAGTTGGGGTGATCGAGATATTGAGACTCAAAGGGAAAATTAATCTGATAGGTATGAGAGATTATGAGAAAAATAGAATTAGCGGTTTCTTTTTCTTCGCTACCGGAGTAGCGATCCTGCTGAATTTTTTTCCTTGCCAGATAGCAGTGCCCTGCATACTGTGTGCATCTCTTGCAGATCCTATCGTTGGTGAGCTGAAAAGGAAAATGAAGAAAGGGATAGCTTATGTTGTGATGTTTGTCTTCTCTTTCATCGTTTTCTTTGCCATCTTGAGCAACTCCACCATGCCTCCACTTACCGCATCCATGCTCGGAGCCGCATCTGTTGTTCTTGGAGAAATCATGGGTTGTAGATGGATAGATGATGATTTGCTCATCCAAATACTCCCGGCAACTTTACTGTACCCATTTCACTTTCTGTAGATAGAAGGCAGAAGGAAAACGGATCCAAGCAGGGAAAGAAGGATCATGGCTATAATTACCGTAACGAATTGCTGGAGAGCAAGGATATTAACAACATAAACAGCTGAGAGACCTGCAACTGTAGTTAGTGATGCCTCCGTTATGGAGAGACCGGTCTTTTCGATCGCTTCTCTTACTGCAGTTAACCTATCTAATCCTTGTTTCAATCCCTCTCTCACTCTCTGCGTGATATGTATAGCATAGTCTACCCCCGTACCCACCACTATGGAAGCTATTACTATGGTCACCACGGATAAAGGTATATCAAGGAAGACGAGGATGCTAGGCTCGAGCAGGAGCACAAAAACGACAGGTATCATGGTAATAGTAGCATATAGCGATGATCCAAAAACGATGATAAGGGTGGCAAAAACGAAGAGTAGTGAAACAAATAAAGATCTCATTTGCTGGTCAAATAACATATCGTTGATAGCTACGGTTATAGCCGTTGATCCAGTTAGTCTGTATATCTTGCATCCTGGTATATGCGAATTTTCAACAATTCCATTTATAGTATTGACGATTTCCCTCTGCTCGTCCATGCTGAGACCGGCTGGGATGTTTATGCTTATCAGAAGTTTGGAGAAGTTCCTGTCTATAAACATGCTATTGTATTTCAGTATAGTTGAATAGATCGATTTGATCAGGTATCTGTTATCAGGAATTGTTCCCAAATTCATCTTTTTAATGGCATCGACTATGGAATAAGCGACCAATCCCCTTTCTCTCAACTTTTCTTCAACTCTATATATCCCCTTCAGAACAGATGGATCGGTAAGATCTCCCTCAACGAGTAAGACATTTATGTTTCCAGTAAAACCAAATTTTTCTGCAAACTCTTTCGTTTTTTCTATTACTGGAATCTCCTTTGGAATCATTTCCATATAGTTAACGTTGGTTTCGACCTTTGGTATCGCAAGTATTGACAGCGCAACTAATGTGCATGCAAGGAGCAATACCCTACCGCTGTAGCTCGATGCAAATTTTGCTAAACCTTTCCATGCGCCGAGCTTTCCCCTTTCCTCGAATCTCAACGTAACAACTAGGCAAGGAGTTAAAATGATAGTAGAGACGAGACAAAGGGATATACCAATTGTACATCCCAAACCAAAGTTAACAAGAGGGGGCAGGCTGGATATCATTATCGAGGAAAAACCGACCATGGTTGTCACTGCAGACAGCAAAATAGCTTTTCCAGTCGTTCTGAGGGTTTTTTCCATTCTAGAAACTATATCTTTATTGTCCTCTTCCGCGAACCTGTTCATCAGGTGTATAGAGTAATCTACCCCCAAACCTATGAGTAAGGCAACTATTGCCACCGATAGCAATGTCAGCTCTGGAGTAAACAAACCAAGGAAGCCAAAAGTTAGGATTATGGAGTATATAGGAGGGAAGAAGGCAATTATCAAACCCTTTAAAGTTCTGTGAAAAAGGATAATCACTATAGCTGTAAGGAGAGAGGCTATGGGAAAAACTATAGCAAGGTATCTCAAGCTCAGCTTCTTTATCTCTTTATCCATCGGTAAAGATCCTACAAGATACATCTTCGTAGTGACATTGTTTATCGCCCTATTAGCCCTTGATAGAATGTCATCCCCATCGCATCCTCTCCTTAGTGTAAAAACAATGGCCGCTGAAGTTAAATCGTCCGTGACTAGGCTCTTCCTTCCCTCACCAATCTGGGCAACGTATTTCTTTATCAAGTATTCACTTTCTGGTAGTTCGTATCTTCCTCTTCCAATGGGAGGAGGTAAGCTGTTTTCCAGTTTTACAAGAGAGACTATGCTATTTGAAGATATTACACCATCCAATCTTCCCTCATCATGCCTATAAGGATCTATCTGCTTCGTTACAGTATCCATATCCTTTAAAACATCGATATCAAGAATGTTCTCCGCCTCGACATAGATTATAAGGGTGGGACCGATATTCCACTCCCTGTCTATTTTTCTCATCAATTTGATTTCAGGCTGATCCTCAGGTAAATAAACGCTTAGGTCAGAAACCATGTACAAGTTAGTTGCCTGATAACCGATAATAAGAGTAAGTAGGGTATAGAGTAACAAAACGGTTTTTGGTTTTTTCACTAGGATTTTTGCAAGTCCGTTTAGCATTTCCTCTCCTCCTCAAAACGTATTTCGATTTTTGCCCCAGCCAGCCTCGCAAGTTGATCGAGCTCACTTTCCAGCCTTTTGATGTATCTCTTTATCAAGACATCGGGGGGAGCAGCAAAATATACGTATGGATTCTTTCCAACCTTGGCTTCCTTGTTCTTCTTCCTGTGCAGTACCTTCTGCTTGCAGAGTTCATAAAGGCAGTTTCTCACCGTGCTTGGATGAAGCTTTGTTAACCTCGCTACATCCTTGCTTTTGAGCCCCCCTTTTCTATAGACTGTAAGATAAATTTTAGATGCCGTTTCGGATTCCAAAACCTCTGCCAAAATCTTTTCCAGCTTCTTGAAATTAATTTCCATTTTCAAAAAATTTTTATAATGTTCATTTAAATAATTTGTCGTTTTGTCGTTATCAAAATGTCCAATTAAAGGCAAACAATTTTTAGGTAATTCTCCTATTTTTCCAGAGTGCAAAGAGATTCTCTGAGAGAAAGGCTGAAGGAATATGCTGAAATATCAGAAATAGAGGAAATCTCCAGAAGATATCTGGTTATGAATGCATTTGATGGAACATTGACAATGCTTGGAGTGATCATAGGAGCGTATCTGGCTAAAATAAAATCTCCCCTCTCTATCATAAGCGCTGGCTTGGCTGGATCGATGGCGATGGGAATATCCGGAATAGCTGGTGCATACATGACCGAAAGGGCTGAAAGGCTAAGGAGGCTGAAAGAACTGGAAAGGGCGATGCTCAAAAATTTAAGAAAATCTGTACACTACCGATCTCAGAAGTTTGCAACACTCGTTGTTGCCCTTATCGATGGACTCTCTCCAATGATTGCTTCGATCTGTGTGCTTTTTCCCTTTTTCCTAGTACATTTTTCAATAATACCATTTTCCATTGCCATTTACCTATCTATAGCTATGGCTCTGCTCATAATGACTCTATTGGGCATCTATCTTGCTAAGATAAGCAAGGAAAGTAAGCTGAAATATGGTTTACAAATGATCGGTATAGGTATCTTGACCGCTCTCGCATGCATATTGATATCCATGGCTCTCGGAGGGGGCATTACATGAAAGAGGAGGAGAGGATAAAGAAGGATATAGAGTTGTTTGAGAAGATCATTAGCTCTATGAGGGAAAAGGAAAGATTTTCTCAGATCATAGAATTATCCATGCAGTATTGCGAGGATTCCAAATATTACTTAAGAAAGGGGGATTATTTCACCGCCTTTGGATGTATAAACTATGCCCATGGACTCGTAGATGCGATAAGGATCATCGAAGGAACTTATCTCTCCTAGCCCAAATCTATGAAGATCTCTTCCCCAACCTTGGCACCAAGTAACTCAGAAGCATTTCCCTTATTAACACTGATTTCTAAAAAACCACTTCCACCTATAGTCAACAAGAGTTCCTTTTCTTCAGCAAATCCATAAGATTTCAAAAACCTGACGCCATAAGTTTTATTCTCA
>JAGHAD010000086.1 GCA_021161685.1 Thermoplasmata archaeon
AAGATATATGTGCCTTTTTGCCTAGGAGGGCTCCCAGATGTGATATTAGGGGCTCCCGAAAGGAAGTCAAAATGCCTACTACTGCAAAAAAGAGATACGCAAACGAATTCATTGCTCCTTCAGAGTGGGCATACTTTAACGGAATTTCTGGAAGAAAAAGTTGGAGGGAAGGCGGAATGGTACTTGAATTTAAGGAGGGGTGAGCGTGAGATATTATCTAATGAAGGGTAGAGACTACATCATAAAAAGGAAATACGGAAGAATCCAGCGTCAATTAGCTAAAAAGCTTATTTTGGAGGAGGTTCTTGGAGAGCTCTGCAAATTTGCAAGTGAATTTACGAGAGATTTTATGGAAATTTATGTCTATGCGAGTATTACCAGAAAAATTTACTCTGGTTTAATCAAAGCTATTAAGGAGGGTGATAAAAGATGAGAGTTAGGATTTTGTTTGACGAGTTTTTTGATAAGAAATTTAAGGTAGCCCGTATTTCAACCTATGTTTTGGCTGGTGGAGATATGCTAGTCAAGCCTTCCGCAATAGCTTACGCTTCAGCTTTAGACTTTCACGATCTGACCACACAAGTATGTTATACAATGTATATTCAGACAACAACACCAGTTAGAGTAAGAGAATTTGCAATAGGAGTGAGGTACAGAATTGTAACAGTTAAACCAGAAAAATTCTTTGGATTACAGACTTTTATAACAAAAGATGGAATGTTCAGAGTAACAGATCCAGAAAAAACAATAATAGACTGCTTGGACAAGCCAATATACGGCGGTGGGATGGATATTATAATTGAAGCACTAGAAGAATATGGAACTGAAGAGTATGACAAAGAAAAGCTGGTGAGATATGCATTAAGAATGAAAAGCCAGTCGCTTATTGCAAGGCTTGGATATCTTTGCGACTATTTAGGAATTGACATAGAAGTTCCAGAACCTAAACTGAAGGGATATGTTCCTTTGGTTCCATATCTCCCAAAAGAGGGAAGAAGAATCAGAAAATGGAAAATTATAGACAACTACTTTCCACTTTTTGAGTGAGGTGAGAGGTTTGTTCTGGACTGAAGAGGATGAATGGATAGCCTTCCCCGAACTAAAGCTTACTAAAGAGAAGTTCAAGGATTACAAGCGTTTATATAAAGAGAAGGATATAAAAGGACGCAGATTTCTTGCCTTTACTTCAGTTGTAGTAAAGTCTCATAGAAACCGCAAGATAGTTACTCTTGCAGATCTCCTAGCACACTATTCACTTTCAACTCTGTTAGTTGATGTTGGATCTAAGCGTTATATTTTGGTTTCGAGTGATACAAGTTTCTCAAGGGCAGAATTTGATAAGGTATTTGAACTATGGGCAGAGGGAAGAATAGCGATACGGCAGTTCTTCCTTGCAATTGTTGAAAGGAAGAGAAATGGAAGAGCGAAGATAATAAAGATATTCAAAGTTCCATTTCCACTCTGGTGTACTCTTTACCCAGCTCAGGGATTGAGAAATCTCAAGAAGATTCCAAAATATTATATCCTCTCTTATGATGATATTTCTGAGTGGTGATGAACGAAGCCCAAGCTGAGGGATGAGGATGATAGGCAACTTAATATGTGAAGATGAGATGGAGAAGTTCGTTGATTGGCTTCCAGACTTAAGCGAGGATGAAGTCTATGTAGTTCTATTATTGGTTAGAGGAAAGGAATTTAGAGAGAAGCATGGATTTAAAGGAAAGGATAGGTGCTTAAAGCTTGAGATAGTGCCAGGATATTTGTCTGACCCAAAGCATAGGCTTAAACAGGTTATAAAGAGGCTTGCTTTGATTGCAAGCCATGCTCATGAGTTATACGACTATGAGAAAGTAGAAAACGGGAAGATTATAAGATACAAGTTTCCTAAAGAAGCTATAGCTGTAATGATAAGTCCTAATCCAGGAAGATGGATTAGAGCGACTGTTGAAGCGATTAGTGACTTTGTTCAGAGTATGTATCAGGCCTTTCAAGCAAGAGAAAGGGAGTTTGAAATTGTAAGAAGAATGGACTTAAGGTTCAAAGCATATTGCATGAAATACAAACATACGCTCTTTCATCAAATAGATGTTGATAAGAAGTGGCTTATTCCAAGAGTGGAAAGAAAGATCGAGGAGATACTCGGCTGCATACCAGCGAAGGTAACAACACCCAATGGATGCCATTTTCTTGTAAAGGTTGCAGATTTTGACAAAGAGACTGCAAAGAGATGGTTTAGTGAAATGCCAAAGTTTGTAAATGAATTGCAGAAGGAGTATGGAGAAAAAGTAGTTGAAATAAAGAAGGACTTTCAAGAACCAGTGCCAGGCGTTCTTTATCGTGGTTTTGTTCCAAAATTTGAGATAGGTGAGAAAGTGTGAACACATGGAAAAAGTTGAGTAAACTTCTGGATAAAATCTTAGAACTTCGCTACGAGCTCGATGATGGATACGGGGAGGGCTTTATTATTGAATTGCAAAAGTACGCTAAGGAATTACAAGATGAACTTCCAAGCCGTGCTTATAAGAAATTGGAGAGAGCAATAGAAAAGATGGAAAAAGCAGCCGAGAATCTTGATCTTGCAATATCAGAGATCTTGTGTGTTCTTGAATTTTATGGTGAGGAGGTATGAGCGTTCGGAATGAGCTTCCAGAAAAGATACAAGATGTTTTGGATATTTTAGATGACTTAGAAGACCGTTTCATTACTTGGGACGAGGCATTTGAAAAAATAGGGAGAATGGCAAAGGAGGAAATTAAGACTTATGAAGACGGGACAAAAGAAGATATCCTTGTTGTAGAAGAAGCTGGCTTTAGAGCAGAGATCCACTATGACGGGGAAGTTTATGTTTTCAAAGACGGAAAGGAGGTATATTATAGATGGCCTGTATGGTGAAGAAGCATGAAGATGGTTCTAATACACGGAGATAGCCTAAAAGTATTACCAAAACTTGAGCAAAAGGTAGATTTGGTAATTGCAGACCCTCCTTACTTTGTTTTAGAGAAGGCGAAAGTTCAGGAGATAGCAAAGAAATGGGATTTCTTTCATTCTGTCGATGAATACAGGGAATTTACTATTAGATGGCTAAACGAAGTTTATAGACTTTTGAAGGATGGTGGTTCTTGCTTGGTTTTCTGGAGTGAGAAGCACATGTTTCTTTTTGGAGAGATAGTGAAGCAAACACATTTTAAGCTTCACAAAACAATAATCTGGCATTATCCGAATGTCCTCAAAGGGTTCTCAAGCAAGCGTTGGATTAACACTTTTGACTTTGTTTTTCACCTTGTAAAAGGAAATAAGCCAAAGGTATTCAACGCAAAATTCACAAAAGATGAAAATAAGGATGTTCAGATTTTTCCAAAGCCACAATGCAATTTTGTGAAGGATAGGAAGTGGCATACTACTCAAAAACCCCTTGAGTTGATAAAGAGATTTGTTAAAATTCTGACGAATGAAGGAGATTGGGTTCTAGACCCGTTTCTAGGCTCAGGAACGACAATGCTTGCATGCTTGCAGCTCAACAGGAATTGCGTTGGCATAGAAATAAATGAGGAGTATATTCAAATCATAAAGAGAAGGTTGAATTGGGGTTCTTCACTTGGAAATGTGGAATTTAAGTTCAGGGAGGTAGAGGAGCATGACTGATCTCTTAGAGCTTTTGGGATGGTTACAAGATGCGGAGGAGCTGTGTGATGAGATACTGGGAGAAATGAAGAAAGAAGGGCTGAAGGAGTATTGGGAGTATAGCTTGCTGAATTGCGTGAGGAAGCTAATAGACACTGCAGAACATATTTTGGGTGTTATTATTAGCGAGGTGAAGAATATTGGATAAGCTTAAATTAGTGTTGAGCAACATAATAAAATTTTTCACTCTTCCCCCTTACAGAATCAGCTGGCCGTATGTGTTAATCAATGCAAGAAATTACGAGGGTGGACTGCGTTATATTCGGAAACATAAAAATGCTGTTAAGGCTGTCATAATCGATTCGGGGATTGAGATATTTAGAAATCCAAGGATCAAAGACTATCCAAAAGATTGGGTTTACCGCCTTCTCATGATCTACAAAATGGTTAAGAAAGAAGTTCCACATGCTGAAGTTAGGTTGACATGCCCTGATTACTGCGATGATTATCATCCTAAGTCCTTGTGGCTTAGTGAGGAAATAACTAATATCGAACGGACGGTAGAGAATGTCCGCAAGTACTATTTCAAATATGATTGGGTGAATTGGCTTATAGTTGTTCAAGGGCATTACAAAAAGCCAGAAAGTGTGAAAAGGTGCCTTGACCTCTATGAAGAATTAGGTGTTCTGGAGAAGCATGACTATTTTGCAATTGGGAACTTATGCGTTGAGAGAAGCGATAGAATAGTGCTTAAAACAGCCAGAATTGTTAGAAGGCGGCTGAGGAAGGATAAAAAGATTCATGTTTTCGGAATGAAACTTGGGTGCGTGAGAAAGCTTCAAGGGCTTATTAACAGTTTTGATACGATGGCTTGGACGAGGCCCGTTAGTAAAAAGAAGCTTGGGGTATGTTGGAGTTGCAAAAATGAGGGAAGAGCGGGTTAGATTTTTTCTTGAGTGGGTCAAAACTTTCTATTCTAAGCTGAATGACCCATTGGTTGTTTGGGTGAAGAAGTATGAGAGAGTTTTATTTCGAGAAGAGGGTTGGGTTCGTTGTTAGAAGCAAGCAAATTGCGAGGCATATTATATTTGATTTGCTAATTGAACACAGCCATGCCTTTATACCCTGCTTTGGATTTAGAATCAAGTTTAAGAAAGGCGTTTTTCTTCTGATAATTGAATTTCTTAGGTTTTGGATTAGTTTTGGTATTAAGGTTAATATTTTGAGTAAGGATTGGGTTAGAAGGTGAAAATCCATGACCGAAATCATGAGCGTTAATGAGATGGAAAAACTCGTTTCCAGCTGGAAAAGGGAGCTTGAGGAGATCGTAAAGAAGATGGGGGAAATAGCGAAGCAGATGGCAGCGAAGGAAGAATCCTTCCCTTACTCAATCCGACAGCAACTTCCTGAGGTAATAACGGACCTTTCGGATGCTGGTGCATGTGTTAATTATGCCTTAACGGGCCTTAGCGAGATAAAGAAAACGATCGAGGATTTTGAGAAAGCTTTTTCTAAAAAATCATGAGAATTATATTCACCCCGTGGAGGTGCAGAGGCATGACTGAGGAAAATGTTTTGAAAGGAGTTCTGAAAAGTTTTCTTTTTATTGCAATCTTTATTATTTTGTTTTTACCTTTACATTTTCTCTTAGTAGGGGATATTAAAAGCGGGCTCGCTTTGTGGTATCTTCTTGATCTCTTAGGGGTACTTCGTGGTGATTAAATGCCCGAACACATCTGTGAAATCTGCGGTAAGCCTGCAAAGTATTGCGTAACCCTCGATGGCGAGCCTTGGCTCTGGTATTGTGAGGGGCATGGGAGGATCATTAAGCAGGTGTTTGAGGGTAAAGCTGGTATTTCTTCAAGGCCAAATAGGAGAAAGCTGGAAGAACCAGAACCTAGAATGCGAGTAATAATGCACAGGATTGTAACTTACCTTTCGAAGTCTAGGGGATTGAAGAGAAGAGACATCCTTTGCTTACTTGAGCTTGATGGCTTTTATGTGACTGAGGATGAGGTTGTCTCAGCTTTGAGATATTTGAAGACGCTGGGAGTTATTTTTTACTCCCAGGGAAGGTATTATTTGAGGTGATCTTGTGAAAATTGCTTGGTTTCATCCCTATCTAAAGGAAAAGGGTGGTGGGGAAAAGCTTTTGCTTAGGTACATCCAGCATTCCAAGCACGACATAGATGTCTACACCCTTTATTACTTTCCAGAGGCCACCTTTAAGGAATTTGAGAAAGTGAATGTGATTCCACTATATAGAAACCTGTCAATTGATGTTCTTCGCACCTTCTACCTGCGTGGTATGCTTTGCACAATTAAATCGTGGGCTACTCGTGTTGATCTTTCAGACTATGATGCTCTTGTGGTCACAACTCCCTTTGGTCAATTCTTTGCTCATGGCAATAAGGGAAAAATTCCAGTTTTGTCCTATTGTCACTCACCGATGAGAGCTGCGGGAGTGTGGCACGATGTTATGTGGTATCGTAGGGCTAAGGGCACATTGTTTAAGCGACTTATCTACGAGGTAATTTGGCGTGGTTATCTTTTTGCTTCAAAGAAGACTTGGAAAGTTGTTGACTTTTGTGCCTGTAACTCCAAGAGGACGAGAGAGAGGGTTGGGGCTTTAGGTTTGCTCCCTTGGGACAGAACAACGGTGGTTTATCCAGCTGTTGATTTACCTTCTAGAAGAGGGGACCCAGCTGGCGAGTATATCCTTTATGTCTCTCGCTTTACCGATATGAAAAGGCAGTATGAACTTCTTAAGGCATGGGAAAAGGTGCATAAGCAGACTGACTATAAACTTGTGCTAGTTGGTGGAACTACTCAGAGAAAATACTTTGCGAAGGTGGTTAAGCTTGCTGAAAGGCTTCCAAGGGTTGAGATTTACCCAAATGCTCCTCAACCTTTGTTAGAGGAGCTCTACAAAAATGCAGATGCTTGCCTTTTCTTGGGATGGTTTGAGGACTTTGGTATCGTGCCGATAGAGGCAGTAGCTTGGGGAAAAACGCTTATAACAGTTGATTCAGCTGGAGCTATGGAGGTTTTAGGTGGTTTACCCTCTTTGATTACCATTCCAGAAACCTTTGATCCCGATTTGTTTGTGCTTCGTGTCTCCCATGCTCTCAAGAAATTCTTTAAGGGCAGGGATTACCATCTTGACTTGGCTTTGAACAATGACTCTTATCTTATACACCATC
>JAGHAD010000141.1 GCA_021161685.1 Thermoplasmata archaeon
ATCCTTCTCTACAGCCACATCAGTAGGCAGAATGATATTTTCACCGAACCTTTCAATGATTTTTTTCATCCTTTCAAAAAGCTCAGGACTTCCCTCTTCCTTCAAGGCATTCTCGTTTACTTCCCCCAATTTCTCTCCCTTAGCTTTTAGAAATGCATTTGCCGGAAGACCTGCCAGCAGAACTTTATCAGCCACACCACTCTCAAACAATCTCTCCGTGGTTTTAACGACATCTGAATATTTTGCTCCTCCAAATAAGAAAACAGCTGGTTTTTCTGGATTTGTAACCAACTTTTCCAAGGTTTTCAGTTCCTTCTCCATCAGCCTTCCCGCACACGATGGCATAACTGCAGTAAATCCAATCAGGGAGCATTGCTTTCTGTGTGCAGCAGCAAAAGCATCGTTTACAAATATATCAGCAAGCGGAGCTAGCCTTTGCACGAGCTCGGACTTTGCATGCTCTTCTGGACTTTTCTTTTCCATCTCTCCGGGAAACTTCCTCACGTTATCCAGAAATACGATTTCTCCATAGTTTGCTGATTTTATCGCACTTACTGCTTTCTCTCCACAAACATCATCGACAAATTTGACATCCGCATCTGTTAGCTCAGAAAGGGCTTTTGCGTGTTTTTCCATGGAAGTGAAGTCCCATCCTCCCGGTCTACCTTGATGAGCCAGTATGACTGTTTTTGCTTTCTTTCTCCTAAGCTCTTCTATCGTCGGTAGACTTTCCTTAATTCTAGTAGTGTCAAGAATCTCCAAGGTTTCCCTATCTAATGGGAGATTGTAGTCAACTCTCAGTAGAACGGTTTTTTCCTCAAATTCAAAATCATCCATCGTATTGAACTCTTTCATGTTTTCTCTGAAATACACCTTCCTTTTTCTACCTTTTGTGCCTGTCAAAATAGGAACGTTTATTAAAGAAAATTAATTCTCTTCCATGGGGGAGCATTATGATCACGAAAACGATGGGAGAAGTACTAGGTGAAACAGCAAGTAAGTACCCAAATAACGATGCATTGGTCTATGTTGATAGAAACCTGAGGTATACCTACAAGGAATTCAAAGAAAAATGCGACCAGCTGGCAAAGGGCTTGCTAAAATTGGGGATAAAGAAAGGAGAGCATGTGGCGGTGTGGGCATACAATGTTCCTGAATGGATCTTGCTCCAATTTGCACTTGCGAAGATAGGAGCGGTTCTTGTTACGGTAAATACTTACTACAAGGCGCACGAGCTAGAATATGTCTTAAGGCAATCGGATTCAACAACCCTATTCTTGGTCAAAGGATTCAAAGATGTGGATTACGTAGAAACCATCTACAAGGTTGTTCCAGAGTTGAAGGAGTCTTCTCCAGGAGAGTTGAAGTCCAAGAAATTACCTTTGCTCAGAAGGGTGATTTTCATCGGAAAGGAAAAACATCCTGGAATGCTGAACTTTAGCGAGGTCATGGATTTGGGTAAGGGGGTATCAGATGAGGAGCTAAAGGAAAGGGAGAAAGAGCTGGATTGCCATGATGTTGTAAACATGCAGTACACATCCGGAACTACTGGTTTTCCAAAAGGCGTTATGCTTACTCATTACAACATAATCAACAATGCTTACTGGGTTGGAAACTATATGAGACTTACCGAGAAGGACAAGCTATGCATACCTGTTCCCTTCTTTCACTGCTTTGGCTGTGTTTTATCAACCTTAAACTGCGTAACGCATGGAGCAACCATGGTTCCTATAGAAATATTTGATGCTAAGAAAGTCCTGCAAGCTATCCACAAGGAAAGGTGTACCGCTGTAAATGGAGTACCAACCATGTTTGTCAGGGAGCTCAATCATCCAGATTTTGATAAGTATGATATGTCTTCATTAAGAACGGGTATAATGGCTGGCGCTCCATGTCCGGTAGAGCTGATGAAAAGAGTTATAGAAGATATGCATGCCAAGGAAATAACCATATGTTATGGATTGACCGAAGCTTCTCCAGTTATAACCCAAACGAGAAGAGATGATCCGATTGAGAAAAGGGTTGAAACGGTCGGCAAGCCCTTGCCTTATGTGGAAGTTAAAATAGTTGATCCCGAAACTGGAAAGGAACTTCCTCCAAATACTCCTGGAGAGTTAATAGCTAAAGGTTACAACGTAATGAAAGGATATTACAAAATGCCGGAAGCAACCGCAAAGGCGATAAGGGACGGTTGGCTTTATACCAAAGATTTAGCTAAGATGGATGAAGAAGGTTACATCTATATACTTGGTAGGGTTGATGACATGATAATAAGAGGAGGGGAGAACGTTTATCCAAGGGAAATAGAAGAATTTCTTTACAGGCATCCAAAGATAAAAGAGGTTCAAGTTGTAGGGGTTCCCCACAAGGAATATGGAGAAGAAGTAGCTGCATTTATCCAACTCAAGGAAGGAGAGCAAGCTACAGAAGAAGAGATAAAGGAGTACTGCAAAAAGAACATAGCTAGGTACAAAGTTCCAAAGTATATCTTCTTTACCGATGAATGGCCGCTAACCGCAAGTGGTAAAATACAGAAATTTAAATTGAGGGAGATCGCAAAGGAGGAGTTGAAAAGAAGGGGGTTGTTAGAATGAAGGAAGTCGAGCCGAATGTTAAGAACTATGAGGAGTTCTGCAAAAACTTCAAATGGAACATACCAGAGTACTATAACTTTGCTTTCGATGAGGTCGATAAAAAGGCTGAAGAAAACGACAAGGTTGCACTCATAACCGTAAGTAGCGATGGAGAAGAGGCAACAGAGCACAGATTCTCCGATCTTAGATCTCTATCTAACAAGTTTGCCAACGTACTGAAAAAGTATGGGGTTAAAAAGGGAGACAGGGTATTTATCATGCTACCGAGGATGCCGGAATGGTACGTGGCGGTTCTTGGATGCATAAAATTATCTGCGATCTTCATGCCAACTCCAACCCTATCAACTGCAAAGGATATAGAGTACAGAATAAACAGGGCTGAAGCGAGCGTTGCAATAACGAGTGTAGAGTTCGCTGAAAGGGTTGATGAAATAAGAGAAAAATGCCCTTCTCTCAAGCATTGCATACTGGTTGGAGGAGAAAAGGAAGGTTGGATAAGCTTTGAGGAAGAAATGAAGGAAGCATCTGACAAGTTAACAAAGAAAGATGTGGAACCGAGCAAAGCAACCGATCCACTGCTGATATACTTTACATCTGGTACTGAATCTTATCCAAAAATGGTTTTGCACACCCATTCGTATCCACTAGCCCACTGGGTAACCGCTTATGTGGTTCAGGATCTGAAGCCAGAAGATAAAATATGGGTTATGGCGGATACCGGCTGGGCAAAAACGGCATGGGGCAAGCTATTTGGGCAATGGATAATCGGTGCAACCGTCTTGCAATGGAATGCCAAAGGCAAGTTTAAACCAGAGATAGCCCTGAAGATAATAGAAAAATACGGGGTTACAGTATTCTGCGCCCCTCCAACCGCGTATAGAATGATGATACAGGTCAAGGACCTCAAAAAGTATGATTTTTCAAGGCTTAGACACTGCCTAAGTGCCGGAGAACCCTTAAACCCTGAAGTTATTAAGGTGTGGAAGGAAGCAACAGGAGTTGAGATATACGATTATTATGGACAGACTGAAACAGTAGCTCTGGTGGGAAACTTGAGATGCTTGCCAGTAAAGCCAGGCTCAATGGGAAAGCCGACGCCAGGGCATTATGTAGCTTTAGTTGATGATGACGGAAATGAACTACCTCCAAATGAAGAAGGACACATAGCGGTAAAGATAAAACCGGAACGGCCCCCAGGTTTGATGAAAGAATACTGGAAAAACCCGGAAGAGAACGAGAGAGCATTCAGAGGAGAATGGTACTTTACTGGGGATAGAGCCTATAAGGATGAGGATGGTTACCTGTGGTTTGTTGGAAGAGCTGACGATGTTATAAAGAGTTCTGGATACAGGATAGGACCTTTTGAAGTCGAATCAGCCCTGCAAGAGCATCCCGCTGTTGTAGAGTCAGCCGTTATAGGAGTTCCCGATCCCATAAGAGGAAATGTCGTCAAGGCTTTCGTAGTTCTTGCAGATGGATACGAACCTTCAGAAGAACTTACCAAGGAATTGCAGGAGCATGTCAAAAGGGTAACCGCTCCTTATAAGTATCCAAGGATAATAGAGTATGTTAAGGAGCTGCCTAAGACGCTGAGTGGAAAAATAAGGAGATCAGAGCTAAGGAAGAGAGAGCTAGAAAAGTTAAAAGCAACCAAGGCTTGAATAGTCACTCATGCTTGCACCTAAGGCTTCTTAGCCTGTTGATCGCAAATCCTATTTCAAAAATTCTAGGTTCAGAAAAATCACCTGATCTCGGCAAAACATCTATAACCTTGTTTTCAATTTCCTTTAAAGCTTCCCTTAAATTTTTCTCTTTGAATCTATCTCTCAGCCTAAAAATGATCTCTCCAATTGCCCTGGTCTGGCCGATCTCTACCAATTGCTCCACCTTACTAAGATCTATCACATGCTTTCCAAATCTTAACCTATGTAGATCGAGAGCCTTTATCTTTTTTCTCCCTTTGACATACGGATCGATGCTTTCTCTCAGAGGAATTCTATCTTTAACCTTTATTTCCTTGGGTCTTTCTCTATACCTATTGCTCTCAAATCTCCTGCATAACTCCTTTGCCTCTTCCGTGACATCAATTGGAAGGTAATTTTCCATTGCTATGACGGTATCGGCAACATCAAAATATTCTCCAATCCCTCCAGCAACCATTATTATGGATACACCCTCTTTTTTCAATGAAGGAATTAGATCGATCAATGGCGTTATTGGCTCTTTATCCTTTGGTATCAGTTCCTGCATCCTTCTATCCCTTATCATAAGGTTAGTTGCGGATGTATCTTCATCTATAAGAAATAATCTCGATCCGAGCTCGAGGGCTTCTGAAAAATTAGCTGCCTGTGAGGTGCTTCCGGATGCGTTGTTTGTTGAAAAATTAGATG
>JAGHAD010000048.1 GCA_021161685.1 Thermoplasmata archaeon
ATGCTATACCGTGCATCCCAATCCCCACAATCGCAAGGGATGCACGGTATATCTATCTTATTCATCCACAATTAACTTCGCAGTACCATCCTCAGAGCATAATTGGGTATTTCGCTTCAGTAAAGTTTTAAAGCCTGCCGATTAATTAATGAAGGAAATGTGGCTACAATTAAGGTTAGCTCTATTAGTTGCACTCATGTTTGCAATACTTTACGGGATACTGGCCGGAATAGGTTATTTGCTTGGACTCTCTGGCTTCTTCTTCTACACCTACTTGCTTTGCTTTGCAATCCTCCTTACGACTATACAATATGCAATTGGACCAAGCATCGTAGAATGGACCATGGGAGTTAGATATGTAAGTGAAGAGGAATATCCGAAGCTCCACAGAATGGTTAAAGAGTTGGCTGAAAAAGCTGGTATACCTAAACCAAAGGTTGGTATCTCCAGGTTAGAGGTGCCAAATGCTTTCGCATTTGGAAGAACAAAGAGAGACGCTAGGGTTTGCGTCACAAGAGGTATTTTGAGGTTGCTGGACGACGATGAACTGAAAGCAGTTCTAGGTCACGAGATTTCCCATATCAGGCATAGGGATGTTGCCATTATAACGATGCTGAGCGTAGTTCCAATGCTCTGCTATATGCTCTATTTGACCTTTACATGGGGTTCAATGTTCTCTAGGGATAGAAGGGAGGTCGGCGCCGAAATACTAATAGGCTTAGGAGCTTTAGTTATGTACTTTATCACGAGCTTGCTCGTCATGTACGGCTCTAGGATAAGAGAGTATTATGCAGATCAAGGTAGCGTTGAACTTGGAAATCAACCTTCAAAGCTGGCAACGGCGCTTTACAAGCTGGTATACGGTAGTGCAAAATCCAAGGAGGTAGCATTAAAACAAGCTGCTGGAATGAAAGCATTCTTTATAAACGATATATCAAGAGCTAAACAGGAAATAAGGGAACTGAGAGAAATAGACTTGGATATGAGCGGAACTATCGATGAAGAAGAGTTAAAGATGTTGAGTGAAAAGAAGATCAAGCTTAGCTTTGGAGAAAAGCTATTGGAGCTGTTGAGCTCCCACCCAAATATGTTAAAGAGAATAAAACACTTAGCGAGCTTAGCCTAGTTTTTCAAAATGATTATAAGGTGTTTTCGTTTCTCTCTCACGGCATGGTAAGGTTTAGAAGGCTAAGGAGATGGCTCGGGGAGTTGGCCGAATCGACAACTACAGAGAGAATTCTCCTTATTCTACCTTTCTTCATCCTTTCCTTGGACCTTTATCTCCTCCTCCACGCATTCTCCATAGGCGATACTAGCATTATCATCCCGGCCTTCATTCTCTCCATCCTCTCGGTTGCTGAAATAATAGTCACCTTGGATGAGATACATGAAAGGGCAATGGAGATGTTAAAGCAAAGAAGAATCAAAGCAAAGGTCAGAAAGGTCATGAACAAAACCGATAAAGTTACCGTGAGAGGTTTATTAAATCAGGTTCTGGAAGAGCATCCAGAGCTAAGGAGTCATGAGAAGAGCTTGTATCATGTGATATGTCAGTTATTGTCTGAGGAAGAGTAGCATTACAGGTTAGCATTTACTTTCTGTAGAATCTCCTCCAGTTTTCCCTCTATGCTTTTTTCCATTCCATCTATTTCTTCCTTCACCTTGTTAACAAAATCCTCATCGGTTATAGAAGATAGGTTTATCTTCACATTTAAAAGAGCGGAATCAAAACCAGCTTTTGCCATAATGGCAGAGACTCCAGCATCGGTTATGGAATTTTTATTTCCCTTCTCAACCACTTCTTTTGATATCTCAATAAGATCAAAGCAGAGTCTCGCTGTTTCAAGTGGAACCATGGTTGCTTTTTTGAGAGCCATCTGAATTTTTTGCTTTCTTTCTTCCTTCTGTTTTTCATTTTCCTTTGGTAATTTCAGCGCATCCATGACTTCTTTAAAAGCTTCTGTATCCTTGTCGATCAATTCCTTCAGTTTAGATATACTTTCAGTACTCCTTTTCAAGATATCCCTCATTTCGCCTTCGACTTCCTTGTACTTTTCCTTGCCGATCGTCAAATTGCAGACCATGGAAGATAGGGATGCAGACAATGCACCGGCTAGGGCGGCGACGCTACCTCCACCTGGCGCAGGGCTACTCGAAGCAACCTCCCTTAAAAAACTCCCGATATCCATTTTGACAAGCTTACCCATTTTCACCCCTCAATCAACCTTTTTTCGAGGATTTGTTCCATAGAAAAGTTCTCGAGCCTTAAATAATAATCTGCGACTTCCACGAGCGCTTCCAGTGGTACAAGACCAACTATCTCACTACCTACTACAGGAACCCCATATCTTTCAGCCTCATTTTTTATGGTTTCAAATACCCTAAAGATGGGGGTTTTCTTGTAATTGGTCAAATTCATTGATACCTGAACTATTCCCCTTTCCTTCAATTCAAAACCCATAGCCTTCACATACCTGTAACCTCCACTGCTGTATCTAACTGCCTTTGCTATTTTCTTTGCGATCTCTATATCTGATGTTCCAAGATTTACGTTGAAGGCAATCAGAAAGAACCTTGCTCCAACTGCCGTTGCCCCAGCGGTTGGGTGTATTCTATTTGGTCCGTAGTCTGGGACTCTATCTGGATTTTTCCCTATCTCTTCTTTCAATCCCTCAAACTCTCCTCTTCTAACATCTGCAAGATTCTTCCTGTCAGGCCTTGTGGCAGCTTCTTCATACATGAAGCAAGGCACTCCACTCTTTTCTGCAAACTCCTTCGCAAACTCATGAGCCAGTTTAACGCATTCTTCCATGGTTACATTGTAAACAGGTACGAAAGGAACGACATCTATTGCTCCCATCCTTGGATGTTCTCCTTTGTGCTTATTCATGTCTATGAGTTCCACGCATTTCATGGCGAGATCAAGGGCAGCTTCCTTCACCGCTTTTGGCTCTCCAATAAAGGTTACATCCGTTCTGTTGTGGTCTGGATCAGATGAGTAATCAAGCAGTTTCACATCCTTCCTTTTTCTAACTTGATCAATTATTTCTTCAATGACTTCCTTTCTCCTGCCCTCGCTGAAGTTTGGAACGCACTCAACAATCTTTCTGAACATCATCAAAAGCTTAAATCTGCTGGCATATTTTAACTTTAATGAAAACTGTAGACATTCTCATCAAAAATGCAAATGAAGTTTTAACGCTTAGAGGCCCAAGGAGAGCAAGAAAGGGAAAAGAAATGAGGGAGCTGGGCATCATCAAAGATGGATACGTTGCAATCGATGAAGGAAAAATAGTCGGCGTGGGTAAAGGGAAAGGAGATTTTAAGGCAGATGAGGTGATAGATGCAAAAGGAAAGATAGTGATGCCGGGATTTGTGGATCCCCACACTCACCTTGTCTTTTCGGGATGGAGGGATTTCGAACTCAAACTCAAACTAAAAGGTTTATCCTATGAGGAGATCTCCAGAGAAGGAGGAGGAATCAATTACACCGTACAGCTAACAAGGAAAGCAAGCAAAGAAAAGCTCGTTGAAGAGGCTATGAAAAGGCTTGATATGATGTTACTCCATGGAACGACAACATGTGAGGCTAAAAGTGGATATGGTTTGGATGTGGAGAACGAGATAAAGATACTAGAGGTATACAAAGAGCTCAATTCAAAGCACCAGATAGATATAGTTCCAACTTTCTTGGGTGCTCATGCAGTTCCACCAGAGTTCAATGATAGCGATGACTATGTGAAGCTTATTGTAGAGGAAATGATACCAAAAGTTGTTGAGAAAAGTCTAGCAAACTTTTGTGATGTGTTCTGTGAGAGAGGTTACTTTAATTTAGATCAATCGAGAAGAATTTTGCTCAGAGGAAAGGAGTATGGACTTAAACCAAAGCTACATGCAGATGAATTTTGCAGTTTGGGTTGTTCAAAATTAGCTTGCGAGGTTAAAGCAATAAGCGCAGATCATCTTCTCAAGATACCGGATGATGTGATTCCGGAGCTTGCAAGGGCGGGAACCATTGCAATCCTATTACCGGCGACGGCTTTTTCCATGATGAACAAAGAATTCGCACCAGCAAGGAAACTCATAGATTCTGGAGTAGCTGTTGCCTTAGGTACAGATCTCAACCCAAACTGTTATACAGAAAACATGCAATTTGTTATTCAGCTTGCCTGCTTCTATATGGGGATGCAGCCGGAAGAAGCGATAGTGGCATCTACAGTAAATGCCGCACACTCTATAGAGAAGGGAAATCAGCTTGGTAGCATAGAGGAAGGAAAATTGGCAGATGTGTTAATTTTAAATGCACCTTCATACACTTTTCTATCATACCACTTTGGAGTTAATCTGGTTAATACCGTTATCAAAAGAGGAAAAATAGTTTACCAGCAAGATTTTTGAAGGTTACAGAGAATTTCCTTTGCGATGGCGATAAGGATAGATCCATGGAGTTCAGCTACGTATGGAGATTATTCCAAGCTAAGGGAGGAGTTTGGTATCCAGGAGTTTACAGAGGAAATGTGGAAAGACCTACCAAATACCCATAGACTGCTTAGAAGAGGGGTGATTTTCGGTCATAGAGATTTTCATAGGATAAAGAGATGTATAAAGTCAGGGAAAAGGTGGGCTATTTTGACTGGCCTAATGCCGTCTGGCAAAATGCACTTGGGTCATAAGATGGTAATAGATGAAGTAATTTTTTACCAGAGCATGGGAGCAGACATCTTTATAGGAATTGCAGATATAGAGGCATTCGCCACTAGAGGTATATCTCTTAAGGAAGCGGAAAGGATCGCTCTAGAAGAGTATGTACCAAATTACATCGCTCTGGGTTTGAAACCAAAAAATTGTCAGATATACTTTCAATCTAAAAGAAAAGAGGTGAAAGATCTTGCATATCTGTTAGGGAGAAAGGTCAATTGGTCCCAGTTATCGGCGACATGTGGATTTTCTGGATCAACAAATATGGCCCATGTTTTTGCTCCTCTTTTACAGGCTGGGGACATACTGCACGTACAGCTTGACAAATATGGAGGGGTTAGACCCACCCTTGTTCCGGTTGGCATAGATCAGGATCCCCATTTGAGGTTATGCAGAGATATAGTGCAAGCTCACAGGTTATTCAGCGTTGGCTTAACAAGAGATGGAAGAAAAGGTATTTTCGTAAAGGTCGATGAGAACGTAGAAAAACTTCTTGGAATAGCTGAGGATGTAGCTAAATCCATTGGATTGGAAAAGATGGAAAAAATAGAGAAGTATAAAGCTCTGTACCTCATCGATGCCTCTGAAGAGGACATGGAAAGGATAGATGAGGAGTTAGTAAGGATAGAATCCGAACTTGGCAACCTAAGCTTCATGACACCTTCATCAACCTATCACATGTTTATGACTGGATTAAATGGTCAAAAGATGTCATCCTCTGTGCCAGAGAGTGCAATATTCCTCACCGATCCCATTGAAGAAGCAAGAAAGAAAGTGATGAAAGCCAAGACCGGAGGAAGGGTAACCCTTGAGGAACAAAGAAAGTATGGAGGAAATCCAGAGGAATGCGTCGTCTACCAGTTGTTTTTGTATCATCTCATAGAGAGCGACAAAGAACTGGAGAATATATACATATCTTGCAAGAATGGAGATTTAATCTGTGGAGATTGCAAGAAAAGAGCTGCAGAGGCTATAGAGAATTTGCTCATGGACTTGAAGGAGAAAAGAGAGTCTGCAAAGGGAAGCATAAGGGATTTTATGTCATGAATGTACAGAAAGCAATTTATATAAAATTCTAAGTTAATTAAATCGATGAGTGGGAAAAAGTTCGCCTTAGGTATAGTATTGTTAATCTCTGGATTTTCATTATTGTTGTCCTTTGTTTTTATCCCGCAACATCTTTCTGACTTTCTTTACGTGTTCGGAGGATTGGGCTTAATGCTTCTAATATTGGGTTTGGTAGTTATGTGCACTGGGGTGTTTAGTGAGGAAGAAAGGGCTGAGGAAGAAGAAACTGCAGAATCCTCGTCTTGATCACCTTATCTTCTTCTTGTATTCCTTCAAGATTGTTACCATATCTTCTAGCGTAGACTCTATTGTGTTCAAGACTTCGTGTACTCTATCTGTGGTGATCGCACCACTCCTTGAAGGCTCTACTAGCCCTTCCTGCTCCAAAACCCTTAGAGAGTACCTCACTGCATGCTGTGGAAGACCGGTTAATTGCGACAGCTTAATTATTCCTATAGGTTCATGTTTCATGACCATCTTCAATACATCTAAATGCCTGCCAAGGATGTTTATCTCATCTATGGCTGCATCTAGCAAGGGGGATCTTCTCTCCTTCATCTCATTTGTAAATAAATTTCAGTTAATTAAACGTTTTGTTCAGTGCTATCATGGCACTCTATAGCTGACAATTCGTGTACAAAAATTCCTTTATAAAACTTTCAAAGAGAGAATAAACGATATGAATGAGTTTAAACTGTTCGTTAAAGCTTTGATAAACGCATTTGAGATGAAAGAGGAGGATGCGCTCGCTCTTGCTGAGATTGTAAAGAGGATTTTCAATGGAAAAAAGGAAATAGAAGACAATTTGATAAGTAAGGAAGTAAGGGCTCTTTTCTACGAACTGGAGAGTAACAAACTCCTCAGAGTCAGAAGAGAAGAACATAAAGAATCTATGAAGAGGAAGTACTACTGGTCGTTAAACCACAATGCCCTTGAAAAGATCGCAGACAGCAGAGGAAACGATGGAGTTAGTGAATTATATAGGGCTTTGCCAAAGAGAGCCTGGATGAAAGGAAAGTTCACTGACTAATTGTCCATATCGGGTGGATTGAGGATCATGTAATAACGGTAGTATTCTTTGAGCATTTCTCTCCTTAGCCTGTTGTCCTTTCTGCTTTCATTCAGAAGTATCTCGAAATATTCGGAGACGTCATCAGATAACATGTCCCCCACAGAGGTGGATATCCCTTAATCTTATTTAAGCATTTTCTTTTGATCTTGTACAATGATCGATTCTCTGAGTAGTTTCTCAAGAAGAGAAAGTTTCGATTTGCTCCTTTTCAGAAGCTCATTCCCAAGCTCGCACAGCATTTCTAGAAAACTTTCATCACAAAAAATTCTTCCATCTCTACCAATGGGCACATCAAACCTTTCTGTGCTCTCAATTTCAACCAGAATCTTTTTACCTAGCGATTTAATGCAAGAACTCTTAAAACCACTTTTTCTGCCCAGCTCCAGAAGTTCCTTTGCCCTTTCTAGCTCATCTGCAACCACATGCATTATTGGAGGTTGCGCCATGAACCAGAGCAAGCCTTTCCTGTGTTTTTTAATTGCTTCCATCACCTCATCGAGATTTACTGAATCGTGCCATTTACCTAGAAATTTTGCTTCCTTTTTCATGCCGACTTTTGGCACCTCCAAAACTATAATTCTCCCGCTACAGCTACTCGTTGTGTAGAAATGCTTTGAGGAGTTCAGTATCTCGAGCAGGGGAATTATATCTGTATCAACCTTTTCAATCTCTTCCCTTAGCCTTCTTAGTGCTTTTTCTTTGGCAAAAGCAAATTCCTTGCTCATACAAATCTCCTCAACTTGCCAACGGATGGAAATTCAAGAAAACTGTCACCCTCTATTATACCAATAACTTTGAAGCTATCTATGTCTACCTTCCTCAAAACCGGAGAGAGGAGTTCTTCTTTTGGTATTAGATTAACATCGCTTCCCTCTGCAAAAAAGCTGAAAGCTGGAAGTACTATCACTTCCTTTCCGTAAGCCTTGCCGTACAGAAAACATCTGAGCTTTTCCTTTACCCCTATATCTGTAAAAAGAGCGATCGAAGGATGTTCATGTCCCATTATTATCTTATCCTCCCTAACTTTCTTTATATCCATGTCCTTATGACCATGCACAAACAAGTAATCCTTTTCAGTGAACGTATCAAAAACTTCTATGCGATACTTTTTTGCAACTCTATGTATAAAAGTATCATGGTTTCCCTTTACTATGATTATCTCAACGAAGTATATCGAAAGGAAATCCAGAAATGCCGAAACTTCCCTGTATTCATGATAGGATGTTCCGGAAAATTCGTGTTTTATATCGCCAAGTAATATAATCCTCTTTGTTTTTTTCTTATTCACTATTTTTTCCATCGTTTGCATGCTCTTTTCAAACTGAACTCTAGGTACAAATACTCCGCACTCGGAAGCTATGGTTTCGTATCCAAGGTGTAGATCTGCTATGACAGTACAATCCAGATCAGATATGTAAAGGGCAGGAAAGGGCTCTATGGCAAAGATGTTCCCAGATATCTTTTTCATGTCAACTCCTTCATTATTTTTTCGTGCAATTCCATCAATCTCTTTTTCCTATCTTTCATCAAGATTATGTCCGCATCTCCCAATAGTATCAGATTGTGGGCAAACGGTGATGGATGCTTTGTTTCTATTACTTCATACCTTATCTGAGATTTCTTTAACTTTTCAATAACCTCCTTCGCTTTCCTAATGTCCATTAGATCCTCCAGTATTTCCCTGTAGGTCTCTTCCAGTATTGGAAAAGATGGATCGATTTCTTGACATACTCTTATTAACCTCTCTGCCCCTATTTGTTGTTTCCTAACGCTTATCTTATGTCCTTTATAATTCCTAAGTACAAGGAAGCTCCTGGAGGCACAGTGCCTGAATCTTCTCTTCATTAGCTCAGTTCTTCTTATATTTTCTCTCAAGATCTTTTCCATATCAACCTCTGTTGCGAGTTTGATGACATCATCTATATCTAGATCTTTATTCTCTGGTATCATCAGGGAAAAGCCATTGTCATTGATTGTTATTCTAACGTCCGTTTTTAATTTCTTTCCGATAACGAAAGCAAACAATCTAGATAGAGCATCGTTAACTCTTCTACCAAATATACAGTGGAACACCACGACCCTTCTTCCATTGAGATCCGTTGTCTTTTCTATAACAATTTTCCTGTGTGTTGGTATGGTCTTTGCATACCTATACTGCGCTTCGAAGTACTCTATTATGGCTTTTTTTGCTCTCTCATCAACGGGGAGCTCAGATACAATATCATCTATACTCTTTTTCCTCTTCAATCTCTCTTCTATCCTTTCTCTGAATTTTCCTATCTCTATCGCGAGATCGTAACTTAAAGGCAGCAGCTCAGAGAACCATGCAGGTATGGTTGGAGATTCTTCCTTTCTCTCCTCAACAAAGCACCTCATTCCCCTCGCATACTTAAACTCATATGTACTACCACCCAAAACGAAGATATCGCCTCTTCTTAGCCTCTCGAGAAAGTCCTCTTCTATATTTCCAACATACCTCCTTGGGTTTGTGGTGAAAACATCTACTTTGACCTCATCCGGTATTGTTCCGATATTCAGGTAGTAGATCACTTTTGTGTACTTGCCCCTCCTGCCAAAGACACCTTCATCCTCGTCAAACCATATTTTGCCATACACGTTTCTATCTTCTAAACTTGCATAATGTCCAGCTAAGTAATGTAACAATGAAATAAATGTATGATAGGGTAAATCTCGATAGCAGTAACTCCTTCTTATTAAAGAAAAAGCTTCTTCCACTTTCCATTTCTTATTGAGAGCCATACCAACAATATGCTGAGCAAGCACATCGAGACAGTTTCTGGGTATATAAACTTCGTCTAACTTCCTCTCCCTTATGCACTTCAGCATGATCCCGCATTCAACAAGATCATCCCTGTCCATTCCGATTATTATTCCCTTGGCAGTATCTTCCAATCCGTGCCCACTCCTTCCTATCCTTTGTACGCATCTTGAAACAGATTTTGGAGAACCTATTTGAACGACAGCATCTATGTAACCAATGTCTATACCAAGTTCTAGGCTTGTTGAGGAAACAACTGCTCTCAGCTCACCATTTTTTAGTCTATTTTCAACTTCCCATCTTATATCCCTGGAGAGTGAACCGTGATGGGCTGCTATTTCTTCTTCCTTGAATTTACTGTTCTTCTTTAGATGATAGACCACTCTTTCGGTTCCAGACCTCGTGTTGGTGAAAACGAGGGTTGTTCTATGATTTTTTATAATGTTTTCTAATTCTTTATACATTAAGGAATTTAACTTCTCTGCATCGGTGTAAATTATATCATCAGTTGGACAAATGAGTTTGAGATCGAATGGCTTGAACCAAGATACATCTACCACTATACAATCCCTTTCCTTACCGTCCTTATAACCTACAAGATATTTTGCGACTTCCTCGAGAGGATAAAGCGTTGCTCCAAGTCCTATCCTTACCAGCTCTTTCCCCACCAGGTGCTCAAGTCTCTCTAGAGTTAAACTTAAATGCACACCCCTTTTACTGGAAGCTAACTCATGTATCTCATCTACTACAACCCACTGAACATCCTTTAGTTTTTCTACGAACTTTAGGGAATTAAGGATTATGGCCAGACTTTCTGGTGTGGTTATCAGAATGTGAGGCGGTTTTTTCAGTTGTTTTTGCTTTTCATAGGGTGATATATCCCCAGTTCTTATCCCAACCCTTATCTCATCTATATCATCCCCAAGCTTCCTTTTTATTTCCTGAAGAGGGACCATCAGGTTTTTGTATATGTCATTATCAAGTGCTCTCAGTGGACTTACGTATATACAGTAAACCTTATCCTCCAATTTTCTTTCCTTGCTTAGTCTAAAAAGCTCACTCAGTATAACCATAAAAGCAGAGAATGTCTTCCCAGATCCAGTTGGAGCAGTTATGATAACGTTTTTCCTCATCGAAATTAATTTAAAAGAAAACTTCTGTGGAGGCGTAAGGCGTTTGAATTTACTCTGGAACCACTCTCTAACATCTTTGTCTAGACATGATAGTGACTCCTCGTCTGTCCAAGGCTCTCTGAGAAACGATATCCCCATTTGGTTTGCATATTGCTGTTTTCATATTTAAGTGATATCCTGCTTCCTCCTTTTATCGTACTTCCTTATTTTTTTATCAATTTTTTCTATTAAGTCCTCCTTTCCGGTTAACCATTGAGA